>JBCCUW010000497.1:0-3372 GCA_039196385.1 Pseudomonadota bacterium | reverse complement strand
TTCCACCCCAACCGTATGGCTGTGAAGCCTGTGGTGCCGACCCTGGTCAATTGCAGGAAAAATTTTTCCTGGCCGAGGGTGAACTGCGGACTTATACAACCGTGCACCTGGATCAGAAGCTGGCAACACCGTTCCAAGTGGCGGAAGTCCAGACCGCAGCCAGTCAGCCCGTTCGCGGGCGTTTAGAGTTTCCTCAGGCAGAGCAAGGCAGCCTGGTTCGAGGGGCGATACGTGAGACAGAAGGTAAGGCGCAGTTTGTTTTTGTGTCGGTTGAGGGGGTTCGCTAGTCATGGCTGCTGCGAACCTGCTTAAAGATCGGTCTGTTCATGTTATTGGCATCGGGCTGCATAGATACCAACGCGCTTCGGAAACGCCGTACGTGACGTTGGGTTTAACCGCAGTACGGGAAGCGCTGAAGGATGCTGGCGTTGAGTGGCGTCAAGTTGACACGGCTTACGTGGGTAATGCGCGGATAGGCATGGCAGCCGGTTCCACGATGTTGCGCTATTTAGGGCCCTCCAATGTGGCTGTCGTGCAAGTCGAAAACGCCTCTGCGTCCGGCTCCAGTGCGTTCAGACAAGCCGTTCACGATGTCGCATCGGGACTGGCCGACATCAGTATCGCCATTGGGGTGGACAAACCGGTGGCGGGTGCCGGGCGCGGTGGGCCTATTAATGCGCAGGTGCGCTCTTTGGCTGATGGGCTGGTGGTGCCGTTCACGCATTTTGCGATGCTCACCGAACGCTACATGGCAGACACCGGCGCGACTGCTGAACAGATTGCCAAAGTTGCGGTAAAAAACCATGGTTACGGTGCCAAAAACCCCTACGCCCAACGGCAAAAAGCCAGAACCTTGGAAGAGGTGTTAGCGCCACCAGTTATCGCTGGCCCCCTGACGCGTTTGCAGTGTACGCCGGTTGGTGAGGGCGGTGCGGCAACGATCGTGGCTTCGGAAAGCGCGATCCAACGCCTTGGACTCACGCGGAACAGGGCCGTGCGCGTGACGGCTTCTGCTTCCCGCCTGCAGGAGTTCACGCCCGGTGATAACCCGGACGTTGTGCTGACTCGGAATACAACGCTGGATGCCCTGGAAGCAGCCGGTGTCGCACCTGCGGAGCTTGATGTCATCGAACTTCACGATGCCTTTTCTATCGAAGAGCTCCTTTATGCTGAAGCAATGGGATTGTGCGGCGCCGGTGAAGCCGCAGAAAGGCTTGAGCGCGGTGAGTTTAATATTGGCGGTAAACATGCGATCAGCCCATCGGGTGGGTTGTTGGCCATGGGACACCCGATAGGTCCGACGGGCGTTGGGCAGGTGTGTGAAATTGTTCGCCAGCTTCGCGGTGAAGCCGGGGCGCGTCAGCATCCTGATGCGCGGATTGGACTTGCTCACATGGTGGGTGTTGGTGCAGTGTGTGTTGTACATGTTTTGCAAAGTGATTAAGGGTACTAACACACATGAATGTCAAAGTTTCTCCTCGCCGCACGCAGGAAGAGCGGCGGGAAGAGTCCAGGCGCAAGTTGATCGAGGCCGCCATGCGGTTACTCAGTGAGCGGGGATACGCGGGCACCACAATGGTTGAGATTGGACGCAAAGCAGGGGTGAGCCATGGCCTGGTGACATACCATTTTGGGACCAAGAAAGACTGCATCAACGCCGTGCTGGAAGACATCCGCAATAAGACAATGGAAGGTAACAAGACGATCACCAAAGGGCTGAGAGGACTGGCCGCACTCGACAAAATGTGTGAGTCATATCTGCGTGGGGCCAGCCGGCGTCACTCCAACGCAAAAACCGTCTATGTGGCGATTGCTGAATCGATCAGTGCAACACCGGATCTCACGAAGTTGACCGCGAAAAATGACGAAGTGGCGCGAGGTACAGTTGTGAAAGTACTGCGCGAGGCCATCGATGATGGCGAGATAGACGCTAATACTGATGTTGAAGTGCAATCCGTTCTTGTCCTGGCACTGCTGCGAGGTGTCACGCAGCAGCGGATGGTCAAGCGTTCGCGGGTTGACCTCGACCGTGTGATTCCGCAGACGCTCGCCATGGTGCGAGCCAGCCTGACCGTGTGACGAGACCTCGACCATGACCTCTGATAACAGTTCGGGCGCTTTACAGGGTGTGCGGGTGATCGACCTGACAACCATTCTAATGGGTCCGCTGGCGTGCCGGATGCTGGCAGATCATGGTGCGGATGTCATTCAGGTTGTCCCACCCTCGACGCAGGAGGCCGTGGTCGGCGACGATGAAGGGATTGGCGGCATAGCGCTCGATATCCACCGGAACAAAAGAAGTATTAAGCTTGACCTGAAAGCTGAGCCTGATCGTCGGGCGATGTGGGACCTGATTGCCAGCGCTGATGTTTTGGTCACCAATATGCGGGCAGCGGCGCTTGATCGTCTTGGCCTCAGCGCCGAAGACGTACGCACGCGTTATCCAAAACTCATTTATTGTCTTGCCAATGGCTACGGGCAGGAAGGGCCGTATGCGTCGCGTGCCGCCTATGACGATGCCATTCAGGCGTTGTCGGGCTTTGCGGCCCTTTCTGAGATGATCGATGGTGAGCCGAGGTATGCACCCTCGGTGATCGCAGACAAAGTGTGTAGTCTGTTCATCGTGCAGGCCGTTATGGCAGCTCTGCTGAATAAACAGGCGCTTGATCAAGGGCAAACCATTGTTGTGCCGATGTTTGAAACTATGGTGGCGTTCAACATGGTTGAGCACCTGCGTGGCGCTGCTTTGATTCCACCCAAGGGGACCCCAGGGTACACGCGGTTGTTAAATCGGGAGCGTCGGCCGTACAAAAGTGCCGATGGCTGGATTGCGCTGCTCCCATACTCAGCCGCGAATTGGCGGGATTTCTTCAACATTATCGGCTCACCCGAACTGTCTGATGACCCCAGGTTTTCGACGCACAGTACGAGAATGCAAAATGCTGAGGCGCTTTATGGTGTTGTGGCCACCGCTGCGCCGACCAGAACGACGCAGGAATGGATCTCTATCTGCGACGAGTTTTCCATTCCATGCAATCCGGTTTTGGGATTCGGAGAACTCCTGTCCGATCCTCATCTTGAAGCGGTGCAACTGCTGCAGGAACAAACGCATCCCACAGAGGGCGCGTACCACTCTGTGCGGGACCCCGTCGAATACGACAGTTTAGCTACGGGATTGAGACTGCATGCCCCGGTGCCGGGTGAGCATACCCGGGAAGTCTTGCAGGAGCTCAATTGGCAGGACGATGCGATTCAGTCGTTGAACGTGTTTAATAACAACCACCACTAAGCCTATCAGCCTTCGTTAGAGTCCCTCTTGCTTTCCTGGATTGATTGATAATACTATATGGTCAACCAACATGTTTATATGTG
>JBCCUW010000496.1:0-3377 GCA_039196385.1 Pseudomonadota bacterium | reverse complement strand
CATGTTCGGGCCACACTGTGAGCGCTGTTCTGAGAACATCCTGGCGCGGGTGAAGGATCACGTCGCCGGATCGCTGTGAATACGTCCCTGTACGCTGCCCGGCGACTTCCTTGTCGCCGAGGCTCCGGCGTCATGTTCCTTCACCCACTCCAGGCGGTTTCAGATCTGCGGGATGGCTCTCTGTTGCTCATGTTCGGGTAATAATGTGAGGGTAGTTCTGAATACAGCCGAGCGCGGTTGAAGGTCCTGTCTCCGGACCGCTGTAAATACGTCCGTGTACGCTGCCGCGGCGACATCCTTGTCGCCGAGGCTCCGTAGTCACGACCTTCATCCGCGCTCTGCGGGTTCAGTGCTGCAGGGTGGCTTTCTGTTACACATGTTCGGGCCACATTGTGAGCGCTGTTCTGAGAACATCCTGGCGCGGGTGAAGGATCACGTCTCCGGATCGCTGTGAATACGTCCCTGTACGCTGCCCGGCGACTTCCTTGTCGCCGAGGCTCCGGCGTCATGATCCTTCACCCGCTCCATATGGTTTCAGTGCTGCAGGGTGGGGAGGCTCCGGCGTCAAATCATGAAGGTCCGCGTCACCGTTGCGCGGCTACGGGTCCGACTTTTGGTGACGCTCACGCATGATTTCAAAATGTCGGTTTGCATTTGGCTCACGCTCGCCCTGGTCCGCGCGCATACCGATGGCCGGCAGTACCGGTGGCGCCAGTGGGACCGAAATCCGGAACGCTTGCTTCACCGGAATGTCACACACGGTATCGTCACAGGTCTGCCACTCAATTTGTCCGGTCAGCTCAATTTGCGTGGGAGTATTGTCCCGCGTCAGTGTCCCGTTGACTGTCACTGGCAAGCGCAACTCAACAACCCCGTGGTGCACTTCAAAGACCTCATCTGCGTCAGCCAGCCGGTGTGGCTCACTGGCGGGACGGATGACCGGTCGGGTCACAAGGAGTGGATGCTCATCCAGAAGGATATTAACCGGTACGCTGCCGGCCGGAGCCGGCTGGGCGTAAACATGCCGACCCGCAGGTACTTGCCAGCGGGCGATCAGATCACATTGGACGCCGATGGCGAGTGATTCACCTTGGAGAAATACTTCCGTGCGCAGAGGGTCTGCAGGGTCGCTGTTAGGCAGGTCAGCTTGTTGCGCCGTGCCCGTTTGGATGGTCTTACCGGTCGCCGCCGCCAATAATTGTTCGGGTCCCACCCGGACCGCGAGATTGTTCTCGAAAAACTTGTGCGTAATGGTGCCCGCAGCATCAAGCACATAGGTGCCTGGAAAGGGAATGCCGAACCACGGGTGATCATCAGCCGCAATCAGTGTGTTGAGAATACCGAATTGTCTGATGATGGTTGAGTCGGGGTCGGGTAGTAGTGTGTAGGTAATGTCCCATGCCCGGGCGAAATCCTGGAGCGCTTCAGGCTCATCATAGCTGAGCGCATACACTTTGATACCGGCGGCGGTCAGTGCCGGCATACCCTTCTGCAACTGCACGAGTTGCGAACGACAGGGGGGTCACCAGACGGCTGAACGAAAGAAGACGAACAGGGCCGGTTGGCCAGCGCGATCCTGGTGCAGATCAAAGGCTGCGCCATCCAGGGTCAGGCATTTGATATCCGGCATAGGACTGCCCGTGGCCGGTCCTGTTGGAAAGCTGCCGCTGGGGTCCGTCCGCGGACCGTTCCCTGGCCTGAAAGGTCCGACAAAACCATCGTGGTCGCGCCAGCCATGCTCGGTTTGTTCCGCCCGAGTCTCTATCGCAATTGGCTCTTTCGCGTCCGGCATGACTATGTCTCCGCTCAGTTTGGTGCCAGGTACTTTACACGAACGCGACCGATGCACGACACTAACTGAGGGAAAAGGAGGATGACAGCGTGGAAAAAGAAGAATTTTATCAGTATGCACGCCGCGATCTGGCGGGACCGTTGGACGGGGTCACGGTGTTGGAGGCGACCACAACCTGGGCGGGACCAATGGCAGGATGTGTGCTGGCTGACCTGGGCGCGCGAGTCATCAAGATCGAGCACCCCGACGGTGAGGTGGGGCGTCGCATTCCGCCCAGTCTGCCAGACAGTGAACTCAGTCTGTTCAACGAAACGGTCAATCGCAACAAGCAGTCTTTGGCGCTGGATCTGCGCGATGCCGCTGATCGTGAGATTGTTTACCAACTGGTCGCCCGCTGCGACATTTTCCTTGAGAACTTTCGTCCCGGCACGCTGGCTGACTGGGGCTACGGTTATGCAGACCTTTGCCGGCACAAGGCAGACATTGTTTATGTCAGCGTTAGCGGATTCGGTCAGTTCGGACCTTTGTCGGACCGGGTGGGTTATGACCCGGTGGCGCAGAATTATTCCGGCTGGGCGTCACTCAATGGCGACCCTTCCGGCAGCCCGACCAAAGCACCTACCTTTCTCTGTGATGACCTGGGAGGGTTGCAGGGGGCCATGGGTGCCATGGCTGCCCTCCGTCACCGGGATCAGACCGGCGAAGGACAGCATGTTGACGTGGCGCTGGTAGATTCCATTATTTTTCAGAGCAACGGTTATCCGACTGCCGGGGCGCTGGGTTTGGATCTGCCGCGGTTGGGTAACGAGTTCCAGCTGGCCTGTCCCGTGAACACCTACGCCTGTACTGATGGCAGTGTGTTTGCCGGGGTGTTGCTGGATACCCATTGGCAAGTGCTTGCGACAGAATTGCAACGCGACGACCTGGCTGATTTGACCAATGTGGAGCGCATCAGCCAGCGCGAAGTCATGAACAAACTAATGGCGCAGTACTGTGTGGGTAAAACGACAGCAGAAGTGGTGAGTCGATTTGCTGAGCTTGGATTACCCTGCACAAGAGTCAATGAATACAGTGATTTAGCGGATGAAGCTCACGTAAAAGCGCGTGACATGTTTGTGCAGACCCCGTTGTCAGACGGCAGCAAGGTCCCTCTGGTTGGGCCCTCCACCAAGTTTTCTCGCACCCCGACAACTATCCGCACTCACGCGCCTGAGAACGGGGCGCACAATGCGCAAATCTTCAAGGAGCTGGGGCTGGACACTGACTAAAGCGTCTGGGTGACTGGCACGGCCGTTATGTGCTGACATCAGCAAGCGGGATAAACAGGCACTGGCGTGGTTGCGCATCTACAGCCCTTGAAATATGACCTTGTCCGGTGGTGTCTTCAGCCAGCAATATAGTGCCCGGGCCCAATCGGCGCACTGTGCCATCACCCACTTCGATATCCACCGAGCCGGTTAAATTGACCACCAGCTGCCGCCGCGGCGCGGTGTGAAAATCCAGCGCGTAGTCGCCAGCTACTTCCCTGAACATCACTGAGTGGGCGGGCCAAGGCGTGGAGATCTGACCGCGCACGCCAAGGTCT
>JBCCUW010000495.1:0-3387 GCA_039196385.1 Pseudomonadota bacterium | reverse complement strand
CCTTAAATCCCGTGTTAACTATTTGCTACCTGAGCATAGCGAGCTATCTATAGCGAGCTGCCTGCAACTGCTTGACGAGTCTGCCAACGCCACAGATAAAGCAGAGCCAGCCCCATCACCAGCAGTAAGGGCACAGAACTGAGCAAAAGTATGGTCCAGCTGAAGCTGTGCAACACACTACCCGCCAGCAGCGACGCCAGCGCTGAGCCAGCAAAAATGCTGAAATCATTAAATGCCTGGCACTTGAATCGTTCACTGTCTCTGTACGCTGTCACCAGCATGGTGGTACCCGCCACAAACAGAAAGTTCCAGCCGATGCCAAGCAGCACCAGCGCAAACCAGTAGTGCAGCATGTGCTGGCCTGCCATACCGATCATCAGCGTGACCGCAAACGCCGCCAACCCCGCCAACATCACCGGTTTTAAACCCCAACGGCTGATCAGCCACGGGGTCACAAGAGAAGGCAGATACATGGCAATGACGTGGGCGCGAATGACCTCGGACGTCTCAAGGATGGAAAAGCCGTCGTTGACGTTCATGCTGATCGGTGTCGCGGTCATGATGTAAGTCATGACCCCCTGACCCACCACCCCGGCCAGCACCGCCGTGAAAAACAACGGTTGCGCCGCCACTGCCCACAACGAACGAGGCGCGGAGTCTGATGCTGAGCTGGTCTCTTCGGCCATCGGCGCGCGCGGTTTGAAGCCACTGACGGCCAGCGCTGCCAGCGCGTATAGCCCAATCACGAGCAGAAAAGCGAGACGGTAAGGCCGATCTTGATCTGCAGCACTCGACAACGCAATCAGTTCCGGCGGCAGCAGCGCCCCGGCAATGGAGCCGAGCAGAATAAAGGACACCGCATAACTTACCCCGGCAGGCGCCACACTCTCCGCCGCCGCATAACGAAAGTGCTGACTGAAACCGAGGCTGGCGCCCATCAGCCCGGTAGCCAGGCAGAACAGCCAGAAGCTCTGTGCCTGCATCGCAACCACCGCTATCCCGGCGCCTCCCGCCGCCATGCCGGTGGCCAACAGAAACCCCCACCGGCGACCCATTTTTGCCATGATCATCGCTGCCGGAATGGCCGCCGCTGCGGTGCCAACCACCATCAGAGCCACCGGCAAGGTGGCCAGACCGGGGGTGGCGGCCAACTCGTAACCCACCAGGCCACCCACGGTCACCAACAACACGGTACCCGTGACAAAAATCAGCTGACAGGTAAATAGAATCAGCAGGTTACGATTGATAAATTGCAGCACGGTGCCCCCGCTGCTGATGTCTCCCCGGCATATCCCTCCAATCTCCCAACAAACCTCCCGGCCAACCCAGTGTGGCAGAACAGGCTGAGGATTACAGTTGATTTTGCGTCACGTTGCCGCCAAATTAAGCGTAATTGAGCAGAGGGATAAAAGGTGTCGAATCACGACGAGAGTTTGGGCCCTGAGGGTTATCAGGTGGATGCCGTCGAGGCTTGGATCAGAGAAAACGTTGACGGTCTCACGCCACCGTTTGAGTGGACCCGCCTGGAAGGTGGCCACTCCAACTTGACTTACAAACTGGATGATCAGGAAGGACGCAGCGCAGTCATTCGCAGACCACCCCAGGGTGAACTGTTGCCCAAAGCGCACGATATGGGTAGAGAATGGTCCTTAATTTCCAGTCTGGGCCCCACCGACGTGCCAGTGCCGGCCGCTTACGGTTTTTGCGAAGATCCCGACGTCACTGGCGCCTGGTTTTACGTGATGGGGCATATTGACGGCCACCCACTGTACAACGCAGACGATACCAACCAGTGGGTGCCGCAGCCGCAACGCCCTAAAATGGCTTTTTCCTTTATCGACGTGCTGGCGGCACTGCATCAGGTTGACCCGGACGCAGTCGGTCTGGGTGAACTGGGTAAAAAAGACAGCTATGTCGCCCGGCAATTAAAAACCTGGTACCGCTCCTGGACATCGTCCATCGAACCCGCTGACTACGACGACCCCCGCGCTCACGAATTACAACGCTTCTTTCTCGATAACCTGCCCGAACAGGGCCCAGCACGCGTCGTGCACGGCGACTATGGACCACACAACGTATTGGTTGGGCCCGACTACTCCATCGCCGCAGTGGTGGACTGGGAAATTTCAACCCTGGGCGATCCGCTTGCTGACCTGGCGTATGCGTTAAATTTCTGGCCTGATCCGACCGACAGCGAACCGGTGTTACCGGAAGCCGCGGCGGCGCCACCGGGCTTTCCAACCCGCACCGAAATGGCTGCCCGGTATGCAGAAAAAAGCGGCCGTGACCTGTCCAAACTGGACTACTACATCGGTTTCAACCGCTGGAAGTCAGCCGCCATTGTGCACGGCGTATACGCCCGCTATTGCGAAGGCAAAAAAAGCACCGATGGCATCGACCTGGACGAAATGCGCGAGCGGATTGCGCGCTCGCTGTCCCAGGCTGAACAGGCGGTTAATCGACTACACAGCTGAGTGCCACTAAACCTGCGCTGACTCCGCCCCCAAGCCTGCCTGGCGGCGTTCAATGCGTTGTCGGATCCGGCGTTGGCGGGCTTCCGTCAGCGGATAAGACCACATAAAGGGAAAGGCGACTATTTTGATCAGGGCCGGGATAATCGAGTAAAGCAACGCCAGCCACAACAGCGCGCTGTCCGAGTTGCCTTGTGCGGTTCCACCCAGTGCGGGATCCAACGTCGGATCAAAGCCCATAAACGCCACTGCAGCAAGGCCAAGCGCAGTGCCTGCCGCCAGCGAACCTTTTTTCAGCATGCCCCAGATGGAAAAGTACAGGCCGGCGCGCTGCTCTCCGGTGCGCGCACAATCAATATCCACCGCGTCGGCAGCCATGGCCGCTGGCAGCGCCAGCAAGGCACCCACTGCAGACCCCTTCAGACACATGATCACAAGAAAGAGGCCGAACATACCCGCGGGAATAAAGGGAATCCAGCAGGCCCAGAACGCGAACCAGATCAGAGCGACAATGTAGGCATTGTGTTTGCTGATCTTCTTCGACAACCAGGTCCACACGGGCATTCCGGCAACCGAACTGGCGTAGTACACCAACAGATAAATCGGATACAACTCGCCGACCTGGATGACGTGTTTGACGAAAAAATAGGATAAAGCGCCGGTAATCGCAGCCCCCAACGTGCTGACTGTGTAGCAGATCATCAGACGAACATAAGGCCCGTTGCGCCGTATAACCCGCAGACTCTGCAGAAAATTGGTGTAGCGGCGCGGCGCTACAACCTGTTTGGCTTCCGGCACAAAGTAGACCGCAGCGAGTACTGTGACCGGAATCGCGACAACCGCAAACCACGCCAGCCAGTTGAGAATGACATCAATATGGCCGGCCCGCGCCTGCATGACATATTGAAATTCGGTG
>JBCCUW010000494.1:0-3395 GCA_039196385.1 Pseudomonadota bacterium | reverse complement strand
TCAGTCAGCCGCAGGTCATTGTGCTGATTGCCATCCCGCTGCTGCTGCAGACCTACGGCATATTTGCGTTGGCTTATGCGGCGGCGCGTTCCCTGCGTCTGCCTCATAATGTGGCGGCACCTGCCTGCCTGATTGGTACATCCAATTTTTTTGAATTGGCGGTGGCGGTGGCCATTTCTCTGTTCGGTCTGCATTCCGGTGCGGCCCTGGCCACGGTGGTGGGCGTACTGGTGGAAGTACCGGTAATGCTGTCGCTCGTAGCGCTGGCGAACCGTACCCGGCATTGGTTTGTGCCGGACTCCCAGGCAAGCGGCTAATCGGCGCGCCGGCTTGTGATCCCTTCATTGGCGCGTTAGGCTTTGGCATAACTGGATCGTGATACAAATTTTGTCTTGGTCCGGTATACAACTGGCTGGTCAATTAACCGTTGTTGAGGGGGGACGATGACAAAAACCATGACGATTGAAGAACTGCTGGAAAAAGAAACCATCAAAGAAGTGCGGGTGATGTACAGCCACTATTTTGACGGTAAGAACCTGGACGGCCTGGTTGATCTGTTCACGGACGACGCCGTGTGTGAGTTTGGCCCCAACTATGGTGGGGATTGGGTAGGCAAGGCACAGATTCGCGAGAACTTTGCGGCTTATGCTGCGCAGGAAGGCCCGCCATTTGCGGTCTTGCACAGTGTCACCAACCCCTGGATACGGTTGATTGATGAGTCCACGGCGAATGGTCGGTGGTACTTACATGACTTGTTTACCCGGGAAGGTAACGACAGTCCACTGGGTCTGTACGGTATTTATGATGACGTTTATAAGAAAGTGGACGGACATTGGTTAATCCACCGCACGCGCATCGATTTTCTCTGGCCGAAACGAGAGTTTTACGGGTTACGCGATCTGTAACACGTGCGCAGTCAGGGCGCTAGCGCAGTAACAGGTGGTTCAGCTCACGGGTGATGGCAATTTTGGTCGAGCTTGTGGTCACCGGCAGCAGCAAACCGAGAAAACTGCGCTTCAATTCATGTTCCAGGCTGTCCAGGTGCAGTTGACCCATAGTCCATAACATGTAGTTGCCCCAGAACGCGCCAACCAGGGCGTGGGCCAGCGCCTTGATATCCGTCTTTTTGTGCAGCTGGCCTAATTCGGCCATGGCCTCCAACGATTCCTGAATAGCCCGGCTGGTACCGACCACCAACACCTCCACCAGCGGGTCACCATCGTTCGCCCGCAGCAGAGCCTGGTTGATCGCTTTGGCGTAGGCCGGTTCTTCTCGAGTTTGTGCCACAGAATGATGCAGGTGAGCGACCAGCCGCGCGTAGCCAGGGTCACTGGTATCCTTGTCGGTGCGCGAGTCGCCATCAGCAACACTTTCCTGCAGCGCGGCGAGCAGCAGCTCATCCTTTGTGTTGTACAGATTGTACAGTGTAGTAGGCGACACCTTCGCTCGAGTCGCGACGTCCCGCATGATCATACCGTCGTAGCCGTGACTGGCGACCAGCGTGCGTGCTGCAGTGAGGATGCGCTTTCTGCGGTCCTGCTGGCCGGGAGTGAGGGTGCGGGTGACCGCGGCTTGGGACACAGCGTTGCCTTGGAGTGATGGTGGTAGTAGTCTAATTCATAATTGTAGT
Organism: Pseudomonadota bacterium; assembly: GCA_039196385.1. Taxonomy (GTDB): domain Bacteria; phylum Pseudomonadota; class Gammaproteobacteria; order Pseudomonadales; family Azotimanducaceae; genus UBA4421. Next base: position 1,765 of record JBCCUW010000494.1, on the reverse strand, counting down.
TCACTACAATTTTGCTCGAAAGGTTGATTCCAACTTCCGCGGTTAAGAGCTGATATAAAAAGCTGAGGTATCGCTTGGGGTATAGTTAGAGGTATTAATAGAAGCATAGATAAAGGCATAGATAGAGGCATAGAGAGGCATAGCTAGAGGGGAGGGGGTATGGCCGAGCAGGCAAACGAGGCGCCCATGCGGCGCGATCTGGACCCGCGCATCTTTGATTCTGCAGAGTTTCAACGCGATCCATTTCCGGTGTACAAACGGTTGCGGGATGAACACCCGATTTATCACGACCGTTTTCACAATCGCTGGATTATTTCCCGATACTGGGACGTGGATGCCGCCTTTCAGGACAACGACAGTTTTGATCGGGCCATGTACAAACCGGATGGACCTTACGAATTTGGCTCCAGCCACGTGTTTGGTCCGAATATTCTCGAATATGGCAACAGCGACCAGCATCGGCGTCTGCGCAACATTGTCGCCGGGCAGTTTGTCGGGCAGAAACTGAACGACTTTCTGCCGATGATCGAGCAGATCAGTGAAGAAGTGATCGACCGCTTCATCGATGATGGTGAAGTAGAGATTGTGCGCCAGTTTTCCAGTCAGGTACCCATTCGCGTCATCTCCAACATGCTGGGTCTGCCACGCGCGGACGAAGATACGTTTGTGCAGTGGTACCAGTTACTGATTGCCGGATTGGGTTTCGGTGGGGAGCACCTCGCGCGGGGTCTCCAAGCACGTAACGACATGTGGGACTACATCGACCCCATGATTGCTGAGCGTTCGAATAACCCGGGCAATGATCTGCTGTCCCGCATCTGTGTGGCGGAAATGGATGGCAGCCGTATGTCGGCCGAAGAAGTTAAAGGTTTTGTCGCGCTGTTGTTAGCGGCTGGCGGGGATACCACAGACAAGGCCATTGCCAATATGTGGTTTCATTTGTTGTACACCCGACCGGACCAGCTGGATGATGTGGCCAACAATCCGGATTTGTGGGAAAACGTTTTCACTGAAATGATGCGTTATGACCCGGTGGTACACGCCCAGTTTCGCTATACGACGCGCGAAGTGCCGCTGCATGGCAAGGTGATCCCTGAACGTGCAGGCATCATTCTGTATCTGGGTGCCGGGAATCGGGATGAGCGGGCTTTCAGCAACCCGGACGTGTTCGACATTCATCGCGCTGACTTGCATATGGGCCGGGAAAACCGCTCCGGTCGCTACAAGGACGGTAAAAATGGTCATCTGGGTTTTGGGATTGGTCAGCACTTCTGCATGGGTTACGCCATGGCACGCCAGGAATCCGCGATTGCCTGCAGTATGTTGATGCGCCGGTTGAAGCAGATCCGGCCCAAGTTTGCAGAACACGCAGGCATTACTTCACCCTCCATCGACTCAGGTGGCTTTCGGGCCCCAGCGGAACTGTGGTTGGAGTTTGACCAATGAAAGTCCGGGTCGATCGCGACAAGTGCTATATGTCAGGCGAGTGTTACTACAACCATCCTGAACTGTTCGCTATGGACGACGACGGTTACCCGCGGGTACTGGTGGAAGAACTGAATACCGCCACTCTGCAGCAGCATGCGCAGGACGCGATGGAGGTGTGTCCGGCCGGAGCGTTAACGCTGGACTGAACCTTTGCGCCTGGCGCGCTGACTGACTACCCCGCGGATTTACAGCGGCCGGTAGTCGGCGTGATCCGGCTCACGGATGTGCAGAATGTTCAGGGCGAAGTCGGCGGGGGTCATGGCTTCAATGGCGTTGG
>JBCCUW010000493.1:0-3402 GCA_039196385.1 Pseudomonadota bacterium | reverse complement strand
CGCTCTTTCTGCCCGATGGCCTGCCACACACCTCCGCAGAGCTGGCTGCAGATAAAAAGAACACCATCAGCCATCGCGCCCAGGCCACCACCGCACTGCTGAACGCTCTGCAATCACGGCCCCAGCCCCCGCACGGCACTGAGTGATGTTGGCCAATCCAGGCCTGTACGTACACATTCCCTGGTGCGTGAAGAAGTGCCCGTACTGCGACTTCAATTCGCATCCCGTCAAAGGAGTTCCGGTAGACTATCAACACTACGGTGAGGCTTTGTTAACCGACTGGCACAGTCAACAGCCGTTTTGGCCACAGGCAAGTTTCGCGAGCGTTTTTATTGGTGGCGGTACACCCAGTCTATGTCCGCCAAGTGTGTTTGCTGATCTGTTAAGCCAGTTGCCATTAGACCCCAACTGCGAAGTCACTATGGAGGCCAATCCCGGCACCGCGGAATATCACCAGATGTCAGACTATCGCGACGCTGGCATCAACCGCCTGTCCCTGGGTGCGCAGTCTTTCGACGACCAACAACTGCGCCAACTGGGGCGTATTCACGCAGCCGCTGAGACGCGCTCGGCTTTCGCCAAAGCACGCGCAGCGGGATTCAACAATATTAACATCGATATCATGTGGGGATTACCGGGACAGACGGTCGCCGGAGCCCTGGCAGATCTGGCGGCCGCCATCGCGTTAGCACCGGAACACATCTCGTGGTACCAACTGACCATCGAAGCAAAAACCGAATTTGCCAGACGCACGCCCATCCTGCCAGTGGAAGACAGGCTTGCGGAAATGGAACAACAGGGTTTAGCCATACTCGCAGAGGCAGGTTATGTTCGCTACGAGGTATCCGCTTATGCGCGAGCGAGTGCGCAATGCCAGCACAATCTGAATTACTGGCGGTTTGGCGACTACCTCGGCATCGGCGCCGGCGCGCATGGCAAAGTCACCCAGCGGCAAGCCGCTACCTGCCAGGTCCAACGCACCGCAAAAGCCAGTCAGCCGCGGCTATATCAAGCTGAGCCCCGGAAGACCCGCACCACACCGGTGACGTCATCGGAGTTGCCGGCCGAATTCATGCTGAATGTTCTGCGGTTGGTGGATGGCGTGTCAAAAGACACCTTTGCGGCACACACGGGTCTGAGCTGGGATCTCATTTCGCCGCGCTATTTGCCCCTCGTTGATGCCGGCTTGTTACGTTCAGATGTCTGCGCGACCACAGCGCAAGGGTTACGCTATCTCGACAGCGTCGTGGGAGAGTTTCTCTAAGCCTTCAGCGACGCTCGTATATCAGGTCACAGATGTCATGGCCCAGGCGCTGACCGCGCTGTTCAAATTTGGTGGTTTGCCTCTCCGCCGCAAGGCTATCACCCGCAGCCCGCACCTGATCGAGCGTGCTGTTCAGATCATTGTCCACGGCAAAACACTCTCTCATCCAGCTTGCATAGGGGGCCCAATCTGTTGCCAGATGGACAATGCCTCCAGCTACCAGCACGCGGCTTATCTGCCGTACAAAATCGGGTTGAATCAGGCGCCGCCGCCAGTGTTTTTTCTTGGGCCAGGGGTCTGGAAAAAAGATGCGAATTTCGTCCACACTGGCCGGTTGTAAATGATCGAAAACGGTTTGCGCAGGATGTTCAACAATGTGAACGTTGTGAATCTGTTGTGCCTGCAGCGCGGCCACGAGAGAGCCAATGCCGGGTTGATACAACTCGATACCAAGCAACTGCCAGGACTCGGCTTCAACCGCCCAACCCAACAAGTTCTCTCCCATACCGAATCCGATTTCTATTCCTTTGCGGGCTGCTGTCTCACTTTGCCACTGCGCCAGTTCGGTTAACTCAATCCGATAGTGGTCGAGAGATTCACGCAAAGCGCGTGCCTGGCCTCGGGTGACGCGTCCGCGACGACGAATGTAGGTATGTTCTGGATACTCCACGTGGCTGAGATTAGCGCGTGTCCGTAGACGCGCGCAAAGCAGCAATACCTGCGACTAACCAGCCGCTGATCAGCAACAGCCCACCAACGGGTGTCACCGGTCCCAGCCAGCCCGGTGCGCCAAGCACCAGCGCATACAGGCTGCCGCTGAAAAAAACCACGCCGAGGCACATGAGCAGTGCCGCGCGTGGCAATAGATGATCAGGCAGAATGCCGTGCCAGACCGCTATCACCAACAGACCAAGAGCATGGATAAACTGATAGTCCACCGCAGTTTCCCAGGTAGCCAGACCGCTGGCACCCTCACCGATTACGGTTTCAAGGCCGTGCGCGCCCCAGGCGCCCAGTATGACACCAGTGGTGGCCAGGAGAATTCCGGACAGCATGATGGGACGGCTGATACGCAAGTCGGCTAAGCCTGAGATCAGAGAATTACCGGTACAGCGCGCATCCTGCACACGCCGCACACTTAGGCTGCAAAAGCCTTCTTCAGCTTTTTCATAGCGTTCTTTTCTAGCTGCCTGATGCGCTCTGCTGAAACGCCATACTCATCAGCCAACTCATGCAGAGTCGCTTTCTGATCAGCCAGCCAGCGCCGCTGGATAATGTCGCGACTACGCTCATCGAGTTCTGCAAACCCTTCAGAAAGCCGCTGAGAGCTTTCTGCAAAATCATCCTGCTCAGCAACAATATCCGCTGGATCACTGGTCTGCGCAGCGAGAAAGTGAACCGGAGCAGTGCCACCACCCTGCTCATCATCAGCATCGTAACCGTCAAACGCCATGTCGCTTGCCGACTGACGTCCCTCCATGCGGGTGACCTCCTGAACCGGAACGCCCAGTTCGTCGGCAATGGCTTGGGTCTCCGCCTGGTTCAGCCAAGACAGTTGCTTTTTGGAGCTGCGTAAATTGAAAAACAATTTGCGCTGCGCCTTGGTAGTGGCCACTTTGACAATGCGCCAGTTACGCAGAATGAACTCATGCATTTCTGCTTTGATCCAATGCACCGCAAACGACACCAGGCGCACGCCAACGTTCGGGTCGAAGCGTTTAACCGCTTTCATCAAACCCACATTGCCTTCCTGAATGAGGTCGGCTTGCGACAACCCATATCCCTGATACGAACGGGCCAGGTGGACCACAAAACGCAGATGGCACAATACCAGCTCTCGAGCAGCGTCCAGATCATCATGCTCGTAAAAACGTTCAGCCAGCAGTTTTTCCTGCTCCGCCGTCAGCACCGGAAAGGCGCTGATGGTGTTCATGTATGCATCCAGATCACGTCCTGGCGCCAGACTGGGCATGGCGATGAGGTTTGATGCGGTCGCTGTAGTCACTGGGTGATACCTCCGGTAACACTATTTCTTATATATTAGCACTCTGAAGATGAGACTGCTAATGAGATTTAAAGTTCCTGCAAATCGGCTAATTGACTGATTTTAAAATACTTCTAGGTCTTTAAGGCGCTGT
>JBCCUW010000492.1:0-3403 GCA_039196385.1 Pseudomonadota bacterium | reverse complement strand
TCTGCACCGGTGGTATCCGCTGCGAAAAAGCTTCTGCTTTTATGCTCGCGCAGGGTTACGAGCACGTTTACCAGTTGGATGGTGGCATACTCAAGTACCTGGAAAATGTCGCGCCGGACGAAAACCGTTGGCAGGGTGAGTGTTTTGTATTTGATCAGCGTGTTTCAGTGAACGCGCAACTTCAGCAGGGTGAGTTTCAGCAGTGTTATGCCTGTCGGCACCCTTTGTCTGCCGCTGAACTCGCCAGCGAGACTTACGAAAAAGGGGTGAGCTGTCCCCACTGTGCGGGGTCGCTGCCAGAGCATCGCATCGATAATCTGCGCCATCGCCAGATGCAGGTCGAACTGGCGCGGGAGCGCGGTCAACAGCACATTGGACACCGGCAGGGCCAAGCCGGCGATTAGGTCAAAGTTGGTTAGAGGTGCGGTTGCAGATAAGGCCAGATGGCATCCAGCAGCAGTGGCTGAGCGGCTGCGGTCGGATGTATACCGTCGTCCTGCATCAGTTTGCGGTCCAGCGCAACATCTTCCAGAATAAACGGCACCAACGATGCGTTGGTCTGCTCTGCCACATCGGCGAATACTGCGTCAAACGCACGTGTATAGCGCGGTCCGTAATTCGGTGGGATGCGCATGGACACAACAATGGGCAGGGCACCGTAAGACTGCACGAGCGACACCATTGCCGCCAGATTCTCCCGCATACGACTGATGGGGTAGCCGCGCAAGCCGTCGTTACCACCGAGTTCGATAATCACAATGCCCGGCTTGTGGGCATCCATAACACCGGGCAGGCGAGCTAAACCACCGCCGGTTGTTTCACCGGAGATGCTGGCGTTCACTGCGTGCCAGGGATATTCTTCGTGCGCGAGCGCCTGTTGCAGCAAATGGACCCATCCCTCTTCGGATTGAATCCCGTACCCGGCACTGATACTGTCGCCCAGCACTAGAATGGCACGTTGCTCATCTGACGTTTCAGCCGTCGCAGACGCAGTTGATACGAGCAGCAGCCAACAGATGCAGATAAAGAAAAATGGTGTTTTTTGGAAGCCGTGAGCCCGCCCCGGGTGCTGGCCGGCTTTAACAGTAAATTGTGAGAGCTGAATGAGTACTGTTGTTCGCGCTGAGAATGTTGCCAAAGTGGTTGATACCGCCGCCGGAGAACTGGTTATCTTGGATGGCATCGACCTGGAAATCAATCAGGGTGAAACTGTGGCTATCGTCGGCGCTTCCGGGTCAGGTAAGACGACCCTGCTGGGTATTCTGGCCGGGCTGGATTCAGCATCGTCCGGCCGTGTGCAACTGGTCGATGCAGTGCTAAGTGACTTGGACGAAGAGGCCAGAGCCCTCGTACGGGGCCAGCACGTGGGGTTTGTATTTCAGTCTTTTCAGCTGCTCGGCAGCCTGACAGCGCTGGAAAACGTCATGTTGCCGGTAGAACTGCGCGGGGAGAGCTTAGCGCGGGATCGGGCAGAGAGTATTTTGAGCAAGGTAGGCCTGCAGCAGCGCATCACCCACTATCCGCGCCAGTTATCCGGGGGCGAGCAGCAGCGTGTTGCCATTGCACGAGCTTTTGCCTCAGATCCCACCATTCTGTTTGCAGATGAACCGACCGGCAATCTGGACACCCACACTGGAGAACTGATTACCGAGCTGTTGTTTGAGTTGAACCAGGAGTTTGGCACCACGTTAGTTATGGTCACTCACGATGACCGGCTAGCGACGCGCTGCGAGCGCACCATTCGTATTGATGCAGGACGTCTGGTGGACAACTCTGTCGAGGATCAGTCGGATGCCGTTGACACTGCTCAGCGCAGCGGGACGGGTGGCGTATGAGCGTGAGTGGTTTTAGTTTTACCCTGACCCGGCGTATGGCCATGCGTGATCTGCGCTCCGGAGAAATGGGTCTGTTATTGATGGCGTTGGTGGTTGCTGTGGGTACGGTGACTTCCATCAGCTTGTTTGTGGATCGCCTGCACCAGGCGTTGCTGCTTGAGTCGGCTAACTTCCTGGCCGCGGACCGGCAGATTTCGTCGTCACAACCCATTCCCGAAAGCTTTCGGGTGGCGGCTGGGGCGCGTGACCTGGAGATGGCTGAAACCATGGTGTTTCCCTCCATGGTGTTTGTCGGTGACAGCAATCAGTTAGCCAGCGTCAAAGCCGTCGGGGGCCGGTATCCGCTGCGGGGTGAGTTGATTGTTGCGGATGCGCCGTTTATTCGGGGTTACCCCGTGGATGATATTCCCGCCCCAGGTGAGGTGTGGTTAGACTCGCGGTTGTTTCCCGCGCTGGGCGTGACGCTGGGGGATACAATCGAAGTCGGCTTGGCGGAGCTGAAAATAGCTCGTGTGCTGGTGGCAGAGCCAGACCGGGGTGGCTCGTTCTTTGATCTGGGTCCGCGCCTGTTGATGAACCTGGCAGATGTTCCCGCGACAGAAGTTGTGCAGCCGGGCAGTCGTATTTCCTATCGCCTGCTGCTTGGTGGCAGCGAAAGCGAGCTGGAGGCGCTGAAAACTGAGCTGACGGATGAGTTGGAGCCCAGCTACCGCTGGGTGAGTATTCGTGAAAGCAGCCCCCGCATCGGCTCGGCGCTGGACCGGGCGGAGAGCTTTCTCCTGCTGGGAGGGCTGCTGGGCGTACTGTTGGCGGGGATAGCAGTTGCACTGAGTGCGCATCGTTATGCCGCGCGTCATTTTGATCATGTGGGTGTGCTCAAAACCCTTGGCGCAACCCCCAATCAGATCCTTGCCGGCTTTCTTAACATCCTGCTGCTGGTCGGGGTTGTTGCCATCGCGCTGGGTCTCGCGGCAGGTGGACTACTGCATCTGCTGATAGTCGCTTTGTTAGCCAGCCTGATCCCCATTGCACTACCGCCACCGACTTTTGAACCCTTTATGCTGGGCGCCGCCACCGGCCTGATTTGTGCGCTGTCTTTTGCCATGCCCGCGTTCATCCATCTGCGTGAGATTTCGCCGATGCGGGTCATTCGCCGCGATCTTGGCGTAGCCCCGCTCAGTCAGTGGATTTCTTATGGTGCCGCGGCAGTAGGCAGCTTGTTGCTGCTGGTCTGGTACACCAAAAGTCTGCTGCTTACCGCGTGGACGTTGCTGGGTGCACTCAGTGTTGTGCTGGTATTTGGCAGCCTGGCATACCTGTTGCTGCGCAGTGGCAGAGTGGTCGGCATGCAGGCGCGCAGTGGCTGGCGTCTGGCGCTGTCCGGACTGCAGCGACGCAGCCGTGAAAACACCGTGCAGATTCTGATCTTCGGCCTGGCCATCATGTTGTTGCTGGTGCTGGTACTCCTGCGCACCGAACTGGTGACGGAATGGCGTAGCCAGGTGCCGGAAAATGCGGCAAACCACTTTGTCATGAACATTGCCGCGGATGAAGTGGACAGTGTGCAG
>JBCCUW010000491.1:0-3408 GCA_039196385.1 Pseudomonadota bacterium | reverse complement strand
GCATGGCGCTGCGCGTTGGCGCGCATCACTACGTTGAAAATGCCAGGCGCTTCCGTGAGACCATGCAACCGCAGAATGCGGCACTTCAGGCAGATGCATAAGGAGGATCCTATGGCGACACCAGCTGAGCCAGGTGAGATCGGTGAGATAGGCACACCGCTGTCAGCCAGTGCTACCCGGGTCATGTTGCTGGGCTCTGGCGAGCTGGGCAAAGAAGTCGTGATTGAATTGCAGCGCCTCGGGGTTGAGGTGGTTGCGGTGGATCGTTATGCCAATGCGCCCGCGATGCAGGTCGCTCATCGCGCCCATGTCATCAACATGCTGGACGGTGACGCTTTGCGCGAAGTCATTGAAGCGGAACAACCGCAGCTTATCGTGCCGGAAATCGAGGCGATAGCGACCGCTACGCTGGTTGCACTGGAAGCTCAGGGTCAGCGAGTGATCCCCACTGCCCGAGCGGCGCAACTTACCATGAATCGTGAAGGTATCCGGCGTCTTGCCGCAGAAGAGTTGGGTGTGCGCACCTCGGAATTTCGTTTTGCTGCCAGTGAGGCGGAGTACCAGGCAGCGATTGAGGCTGTCGGTATCCCGTGTGTTGTAAAGCCGGTGATGTCCAGCTCGGGGAAAGGACAGTCGACGGTTAAACAAGCCGCAGATGTCCAGTCGGCCTGGGAGTATGCCCGCAGCGGGGCCCGGGGTGAGGCTGATAAAGTCATTGTTGAGGCATTTGTTGAGTTTGACTACGAGATCACCTTGCTCACCGTACAGCATGTTGATGGCGTCTCATTCTGTGCGCCCATTGGACATCGTCAGGTGAATGGTGACTACCAGGAGTCATGGCAACCTCAGCCGATGTCAGCACAGGCGTTAACCACCTGCCAGGAGATCGCCGCCCGGGTAACCGATGCCTTGGGTGGGTATGGCCTGTTTGGCGTTGAGTTTTTCATCCGCGGTGACGACGTGTATTTCAGCGAAGTCAGTCCACGCCCGCATGATACCGGGATGGTGACAATGATCAGTCAGGATCTCAGCGAGTTTGCCTTGCATGCCCGTGCGATCCTGGGATTACCGATACCGAACATCAGAAGTTATGGTGCGGCTGCGTCAGCAGTATTACTTGTCCATGGACATTCGCAACAGGTCTGCTACGGCAACCTCTACACCGCCCTGCAGCATGCGGATACGCATTTACGGCTGTTTGGCAAGCCGGAGGTGGATGGAGAGCGACGCATGGGCGTTGCACTGGCGCTGGCGGACACCGTTGAGCAGGCGCGCGAAAAAGCGCAGCACGCGGCGCAAACAGTGACTACCCAGCTCTGAACTGGCCTTCAATATGGGTGACATGGGGTTGGCAAATGTCGCGCGGCAGATTATAGTGCGCCCCGTTATGGATACTGTTTCTCATCAGTTACCGCTTTCCCGATTGCTGCCAGCTCTGGCGGCACTACTGCTGCTGCCGGTTTCCCGGCAAAATATTTAACACCCCAGGGTCAAACCAACCCACCCAGAATTTCGCGCATGACAGACCTGACCACAGGCTGAGCGCCGGTTTTATTAATGCAGAACCAGGAATAGAAAGGATAGTGCGATGAGCGAGCACACTTCGGGACGCGCCATTGGCGCCATGCCATTTAACAAATACAAAGCTTTTACGCCGATCGACCTGCCCGATCGTCAGTGGCCCGGCCGGGTTCTGACCAAGGCGCCGCGCTGGTGCAGCGTGGATCTGCGCGATGGGAATCAAGCGCTGATCGATCCCATGAATGTGGAAGAAAAGCTGCGCTTGTGGGATCTGCTGCTTGAGATTGGCTTTGCGGAAATCGAAGTAGGCTTTCCGGCGGCATCACAACCGGATTTTGACTTTATTCGACGCATTATTGATGAAGATCGTATTCCTGAAGGTGTCAGCATTCAGGTCCTGTGCCAGGCACGTCAGGAATTAATTGAAAGAACTGTAGAGGCGCTGGAGGGAGCGCCCAGCGTTATTTTCCACCTGTACAACTCGACATCCGAGTTACAGCGCCGCGTGGTGTTCGGTATGGATCGTCAAGGCATTATTGACCTGGCCGTTGAGGGTACGGAAATTGTGCGTCAGGGTCTTGCTGGATTCAGTTCGGATGTGACGTTTGAATACTCGCCGGAGAGTTTTACCGGAACCGAACTGGACTTTGCGGTGGATATCTGCACGGCGGTTGCTGATACCTGGGGTGCAACACCTGAAAAGCAGATGATTATCAACCTGCCATCCACCGTCGAGATGTCCACGCCGAATATCTACGCAGATCAGATCGAATGGTTCTGCAGAAACTTTCCGCGCCGGGATAGCGCGGTGATCAGTCTGCACACTCACAATGATCGGGGTACCGGAGTTGCCGCTACAGAGTTGGGCTTGATGGCAGGCGCAGATCGGGTCGAGGGCACTTTGTTCGGCAACGGCGAACGGACCGGTAATTGCGACATTGTGACCGTGGCGATGAATATGTTCAGCCAGGGTGTTGACCCGACGTTGGATTTTCGCGGTATGCCGCGAATTCGAGAAACGGTGGAATCGGTGAACAAGCTTGCTATTCCCGAGCGTCACCCTTATGCCGGTGAGTTGGTGTTTACCGCGTTTTCCGGCTCTCACCAGGATGCAATCCGCAAAGGGATGTCGGCGGTCAAATTTGACGAGTGGGAAGTACCTTATCTGCCGATCGACCCTGCGGATGTGGGCAGTTCTTACAAAGAAACTGTGCGCGTCAACAGCCAATCCGGTAAGGGTGGTATCGGGTTTCTGCTGGAAGAACACTATGGCGTTAGTTTGCCACGGGAAATTCTGGTCGAATTCAGTGGTGAAATTCAGCGCCTGACGGAACAGCTTGACCGGGAGGTCAAAACTGACGAGATCTTCACGCATCTGATAACGACCTATTCTGAAGCGAACGGTCCGTATCGGCTGGTGGACTATGATCTGTTGAGCGGCAAAGTGCAGGACCAGCGATGTGTCGCCAGAGTGGAGGTTTCAGATAACCAGGTGACGTTGGACGGTGAGGGTTCCGGTCCCATCGAGGCGTTTGTTAATGCGTTAGTCGAAACCCTAAACGAACCTGTAACCGTGGCGGATTATCACGAACACGCGCTGGGTGAAGGGTCGGACGCAAAAGCGATCTGTATTCTGGCAATCAACAATACAGACGGCAGCCGCTGCTTTGGTATTGGCGTGAGCCGCAATACCATCACGGCCAGTTTGCATGCCATCATTTCAGCCATGAATAGACGTTGGGCACAGAAGTAATCAGCCTCGTCTGCCGATGTGCTGATTCATCAGCTGATCAGAGGCTGCCCGCGGCCTCTGCGTCAGCCTCGTCATCGTCCCCTTCATAGTCAGGGGCCGTTGCGGTCCGGCGAATTTTCATGCTTTTGACGATG
>JBCCUW010000490.1:0-3437 GCA_039196385.1 Pseudomonadota bacterium | reverse complement strand
GTGCGGGACCATTGTTTGTAATCCGCTTTCAAAGAACGCCCGGTCAGCGCTCGCAGCGTGCGATAAACGCCCCCGGCGGCGCGCAGTAGTGGGGGTCCTGCCTGCCACTGTCGGGTAAACGCTGGTCGCCGGCGCAGCCGCTGGTAGTAGTCTGCCAGGTGCGGATGGTTGCTCATGGGATAACCCGCTAACACCAGCCGGTGCAAAGTAATAAACCACGATATGTCAGCCAGCGAGATTTGGTCGGCCAGTAGATACGCGGAATCTTTCAAAACCTCATCCATTTCGCTGAATGCAGTGTGCAAACGTGTGATGTAGCTCCGATCTTCGCTATCTATCGGTATGTCATCTTTGGGTGGGGCGAGATAAGTGAAGGTGACCGTGCGCAAATCTGCGTGTCGTTCATCTTCCAGCCGCAGCCAGTGATTCAGGCGCGAGCGTTGGTCCGGATTGGTCGGGAGAAAGGAATTGGCGCCGGAAAATTTCTCGTCCAGATAGACGATGATGTCGTTGCTCTCGATGTGTACTACACCATCGTCAACCAGCACGGGGACAAGCCCCCGATTATTGATGCCGAGAAACCAGTCAGTGCGGTTCTCACCGCGCATGAGGTTAATTTCGTGGGATTGAAAGTTGACCCCCAACTCGCCCATAAGAATGCGCACTTTCTGTGAGCAGGAAGACATGGGGTAGTGCAGCAGATGTAATCCTTGCCAGGTGCAAACTTCCTTGGTCTCAATCTCTTGTGGATCGACAATCATGGCAACCTCTCCCTTAGTAAGCGTATTTGATATTCCGTTTAAAAATGAGAGTTAATACAAAAATGACCTGATAGTCAACTCTATTCGACAGTCTTGAAGAGCGTGTGGGCACGAATGGTGGCAAAATAGGAGGTTCTGAGGAATAAACTGACAGGGAACTGGAGGGCACGTGCGAACATTCCTTATTCTGCTGGTGCTGGCCATCGCCGGACTGGTGGTCACCAGCTACTGGGTATCCCGACCCCTGTTTGATGAGCCGCTGGCTGTCACGTCTGGTGATTTCGAGATTCTGCCGACCGGAACGGCGTTAACCCTGGCGATGACCCGGCAGGGCAGAGTGTTGCTTGTGTTGGGTGGTAATCCGGAAACGGTGCGGGCCGTTGATATCAACGATACTTTGAATACCAGTTTTGCCGATACGGTATCAGCCTATCAACAGGCGGGATACGCGCAATTGGCGGTGCTGCAGTCTGCAGAATACGAGACCTTCGCTATCAGTGAGCTGGGGGTGCCTCTGCAGCCGGTGTATCCGCACATTGCGGCGGGAACCAACTATCGTGCGCACGCGGACGAATTGGGTCTGGAGGGAGAGCCTTTCCTGTTTCCCAAACGCACTGAAGCAACCACCTGGGATGCTGCGGTGCCGTTGCGTACTCGTCTGGATTACGAGGCGGAGTTGTGTGCTGTCCCGCTGGCTGTTCATACAACGGCGGCACCGGCACCGTTGGGATTTGTTCTGTGCAATGACTTCACTGATCGCTGGGACCTGCTGCGACATATTGATACTGATCAACCCATGGGCCGAACTGGTTTTTCTTTTGCGAAAGGCGGACCGGGGATGTTGCCGGTTGGGCCGTTTCTGGTTGTTCCCCTGCAGGCGGCTGATGTGCAGGGCTTTTACGCTGATATCCAATTGCAACTGGCGGTGAATGGCCGGCTGCGTCAGCGAGCGGAGGCCGGGCTGATGATCTGGTCACCGCACGAGATACTCAACCGCGCGCTGGCCGATTGTGCGGTGGCCTATCCGCATGGGGATGAAACCCTGCGCCTGACCGATTGTGGGGGCGTGCAGGCGGGCACGCTGATACTCACCGGTACGCCGGCTGGGGTGATTTTTCGGTTGGCCAACATCTGGGCACCCTATGCTTATCTTGGTACCGGAGACGAGGTGTTGGTTACCGCAGCGCATCTGGGTCTGTTGCGCAACCAGATTGGTGGCTGATTGCGCGACAACACGCGTCTAGGCTGTACTGTTCCGCAAAAATTCGATTAACGAACAACGTGAAGTTGTTCAAATCAGAGATTGTTGGGTAAGCTAGCGGGACTTGATGAGGAGGATAAACATGGCTTCAAACAAACAGCCTGACTTTGACGTAATTGCTATCGGAGCGGGCTTTGCCGGACTCGGCCTGATTCACTACATTCGTGAAGCGGGGCTGTCGATCCGCGTGTTTGACAAGGCTTCGGACATCGGCGGAACCTGGACCTGGAACCGCTATCCAGGTGCTGCCACAGATAGTGAAGGCTACTACTATTGTTTGACCTTCTCCAAAGAGATTCTGCAGGAGTGGACCTGGTCAAAACGTTACCCGGGCTGGGAAGAAACCAATCGCTACCTGCACTTTGTCGCTGACAAATGTGATATGTGGCCTAACATTCAGTTGAATACTGAAGTGGTTGGTGCCGAGTTTCAGGAAGACACTGCGTTGTGGGTGGTGAAAACTGCGGATGGCAGCGAGCACACCTGTCGTTACTTTGTCAGCGCCATGGGCATGATTTCTGAGCCTTACCTGCCCAATATTAAAGGTGTTGATCAGTTCAAGGGGCCCTGCTTCCATTCCTCACGCTGGCCGCAGGAAGGCCTTGATTATGCCGGTAAGCGGGTGGGCATTATCGGTTGCGGTGCAACCACCGTGCAGATGTTGCCTGTGATTGCTGAAACCGCTGCTAACGTCACCGTATTCCAACGGACACCCAACTTTGTGATGCCCGCGGTACAACAAGCCATGACCCCTGAGTGGGAAAAAGAAATCAAAGACAACTACGACGAAATTATCGCCAAATGCCGCAACCATGTTTTTGGTATGGCATTTGATAGTCCCGTTGGGCGCAATGTTGCTGACACACCGCCGGAAGAAGTGCAGGCAATTTTTGAAGAGCATTGGCCGCGCGGCAGCTTCCGTTTTGTCTTCGAAACCTTCGATGACCTGCTGTCTAACGCCGACTCCAACAAGGCTGCCGCAGACTTTATTGCAGGCAAAATCAAAGACAAGGTGAATGACCCGGAAGTGGCAGAACTGTTGACCCCCAAGGGTTACCCGCTGTTTGCAAAAAGACCGCCGCTGGATCACGGGTTTTATGAAGCTTTCAACCGCGACAATGTGCGGCTGGTGGATATCAAAGACCGTGAGCCTATCGTCGAGATCACCGAGAACGGTGTGCGCACGACGGCAGACGAATACGAGTTCGACATCATTGTGCTTGCTACCGGGTTCCAGGCTTATACCGGTGCGCCTGAGGCGCTGGCTATACAGGGTCTGCAGGGCGCAACGCTGAAGGACAAGTGGGCCACGGAATCGGCCTCGATCATGGGTGTGTGTGTGGCCGACTTCCCAAACATGTTTTTGATTACCGGTCCCCAGGCGCCGTTCGCGAATCTGCCTACTTCGATTGAGC
>JBCCUW010000489.1:0-3445 GCA_039196385.1 Pseudomonadota bacterium | reverse complement strand
TTCCATTGCCGGACGCGCGTCCTTGTCCGACAAGATGCTCAACGCGTTTGTGCACCCGTCTTATGGCGCCATGAAAGCGGCGTTAATCAATTACACACAAACTCAGGCGGAAGTACTGGGACCCTATAACATTAACGTCAACGCCGTGTGTCCCGGGATTGTTTATACCGATGCCTGGCGCGCTAATGCAGAGCGGGCGGTTGCTGACATTCCTGCTTATCAGGGTATGGATGCACAAGAATGGTTTGACGGTATCGCAAGGGGTGACTATCCCGACGTGTTTGACCGCACGCCATTGCGCCGACCGCAGACCGTGGAAGACATTGGCCGCGCCTGTGTTTTCCTGGTGTCCCAGGATGCCATGAATATTACCGGCCAGAGCCTGATGGTAGATGGGGGCATGGTGAAAATCTAACAATTAGAACCCGGCCTGCGGAACCGCTAGAATCGAATTTAATCTATGGGTGACTAACAGAGACTAAATATGAGCGAAACAGCGATCAGCCTTTTTGACGTAGAAACACTGCAGGATCCTTATGCAGCTTACAAAAGCCTGCGTGACGAGCAGCCTGTTTACTTTGAAGCGGCAATGAATATTCACGTCGTCACGCGCTATGATCTGGTTCGCGAAGCGATTCGCGATACAAAGACCTTTTCATCGCGTTACGACCAATTTCTGGCAGCTTCACAGGAGATCATGTTTGCTCAGGCCGCCCCTGAGGTGCAGCAGCGGCTGATTGAAGTGAACGCTCAGATGATAGAAACCCCCCCAACTATGCTGACGCTGGATGAGCCTGACCACACGAAGTACCGGTCCCTGGTGAACAAACTGTTTGTCGCCGCGCGTATCAAGGAGGCGCAGCCGTCTGTGCAGGGGGTGATTGATGCGCGGGTGAATGCGCTGCTGACTGAGTTGGATGCGCAAGGAAGTGTGGATTTTGTTGGGTGTTTTGCCGACCCGGTGCCGTTACGCATTATCGGTGACCGGTTGGGCATACCCGAGGAGGACCGGGCCTTTTTTGATCATGCGGCAACGCAGGCTGCATCCGCCCTGCGCCTGACCCCGCTGGCCGGTGACGCTCTGGTCCAACGGGCGGAAACTGCGGTGGGTTTGCAGAAACTGCTGACGGGCCTGGTGGAGGCGCGCCGGCGCGAGCCCGCCAACGATATGATTACGATTCTAGCCAACAGCAAACTGGAGGGTGACGATCGCCTGCTGACCCATGGTGAGTGTCTGAGTGTGCTGAATCAGTTTCTGGTCGCCGGGCATGAAACCACTTCCAGTACTTTCGGCTGGGGCATGTTGCTGCTGTGCCAGCAACCCGACGTGCAGGACGAATTACGCGGTAATGAGAAGCTGATCAAGACCTTCTGCGAAGAAATTCTGCGCCTCGAATCACCGGTGCAGGGACTGCCCAGACTGGTCACCTGTGATACCGAACTGGGTGGTTATCCGCTGAAAGCCGGCGACCTGATCATGTTGCGGTACGGGGCAGCCAATCGCGATGAGCGTCAGTTTGCTGAGCCGGATACATTGAATGTGCACCGCCAGAAGGCGGGTTCGCAGCTGGCGTTTGGTGCCGGTGTCCACTTCTGCATCGGCGCGCCCCTGGCCCGCCAGGAGCTGAATCTGGGTTTTGCCAGTCTGTTGGCGGCGGGAAAAAATTTCCGCGTGGCGGACAATGCTGAGGCGCCCAAATCCGAGGCCAGCTTCATACTGCGTAATCTGCCGCACCTGCCGATTACATTTGACCCGATTTAGCCCTGCACTGTAGCGTCGAATTCTAGCCCTGAACGGGCAGGGTACGCCGGCCCCACAGGAAGAAGGGGGTAATACGGCTTGAATCGCCCGCCAGCTGCAGATCCGGGCACATATTGGCCAGCGCGTGCAGGCAGGCGCTGGCTTCCAGGCGTGCCAACTGAGCACCGAGGCAAAAATGCACACCCAGGCCAAAGGCCAGGTGACGCTGGGGTTTGCGATCCAGGCGGAAGTTTGCGGCATCAGCAAACACGTCCGGGTCTCGATTGGCCGCCGCGTAGTGCAGCATGACCTTGCTGCCGGCCGGAATCGTCTCACCGTGCAGGGTGACGTCGACCGCAGTGTTGCGATAAAGACCCAGTACCGGTGGATCAAATCGCAGACTCTCTTCGACGGCGATGGGCACGTAAGCCTCGGGGTTGTTGCACAACGTCTGCCACAGTTGCGGGTGTTGCAGCATGCGCCACATGGCGTTGGTAATCAGCGAGGTGGTGGTTTCGTTACCGCCGACCAGCAGTTGGCTGACGACGCTGAGTATTTCTTCGTCAGCCAACCCGGTGTTGTCCTCTGAGCGGGCTTGGACAAGTGCTGTAATCAGATCATCACCACTGTCCCGCGCGCGGCGCTGACGAATAGCGTCCAGCAGATAAGCCGCCAATTCAGCCAACGTGTCTTCATATTGACTGGGATCTTCTGAACCCATGGCGGCGACTGAGGCGTCAGACCAGTGTTTGAATTGATGCAGATCTTCCGGGGGCACCCCCAGCATTTCGGAAATCACAATAACCGGTAAGGGAAAAGCAAAATCGTCGTGCAGATCCCACGCTTCGGTGGTGCGGGCGGTCAGCAACTCTGCGGCCAGTTGATGCACCCGTGCCGCCATGGCATTTATCGCTCTGGGAGTAAACGCCTGCTGTACCAGAGCGCGAAAAAAGGTGTGTTGGGGTGGGTTGGATAACATCCCGGCCGGCGGCGTGAAGCGGGGGCCCTGTCCAAATTCACTGGAGAAACGTTCTATGTCGCGTAAAGCTGCACTGACGTCGGCGTATCTCGACAATGTATAGAACGGCGGATCAAAGTCCGCGTACAAGTGCACAGGGTGTAGATGAAGGTAATCGTAGGCCACCGCAGGTTCCTGCATGACCGCGTCGCTGAAAGGGTTATATAGATCCATCAGGGCTGTAATTAATACACAACCCCGGCAAAATACCAACAGTCATGCAGGGGGCTGTGAGATGTGTAGAAATATCAGAACGTTATTCAATTTCGAACCACCGGCAACTGAGGCAGAAGTAGAGGCTGCTGCGCTGCAGTTTGTGCGCAAAATCAGTGGCACCAGCAAACCTTCCAGGGCCAATTCGGCGGCGTTTGATGAAGCGGTTGAGGAGGTCAGTGCCACGGTGCACAAACTTCTGGCTGCTTTGCAGACCCAAGCGCCGGCGCGCAACCGGGAGGTGGAAGCGGCCAAGGCGAAAGCGCGCGCTCGGCGGCGTTTTGCGACCTGACACTAACCTGACGATGACCTGACAACAACCTGACAACCACCTGACAAGAAGGGCGGCTGAATGGCATAATGCCGTTTTTGCTCTGCTGGCCTGTTATGCCAGCCTGCTATGAAAAGACAAGCAGCTACCGTCACGAATGACGGATCAACAGGAAGCGTTGCTGGCGACACTTTTAAGGTGC
>JBCCUW010000488.1:0-3471 GCA_039196385.1 Pseudomonadota bacterium | reverse complement strand
GGATACGGATGAACACTTCTCGAACACCCGTATCCTAAACAAGAATTGATGGGAAATTTTGCGTATGAGAGAACTGAGTTTAGAAGAAGTTAGACAGGTGTCAGGTGGGACGACTTCCGGTGATATTGCGATGGGATTAGCGGCCAGTTGGGCTTCAACGGTGGCCGGGTTTGCAGTCGGTGGACCTTATGGTGCCTTAGGAGGATTCTTGCTGGGGCAGGCGTTTCAGTGGGCTATGCGCTTGCGACGCCGGCGGGGTTGGGTATGAGTGGGATCACCGTTGGCCCTCACGCCTGTTCAGCCGGGGGAAGCGACTGATAGCGCTGGCGCTCGAGGCCAGCTTGCTTTGCGCAGGCTGGCTTTTCGATGATGTGGCTTTTATGTGATCTCTACTTTTGGACGTAGGATGAATACCAAGTTTTTGTCGAGCTTTCCTTTACTGGTTTTGTGTTTTCTGATTACCGTCGCGATTCCGGTTTACTACCTAGAATCCAGGTTGATCATCTTACCTTTCCTAGTAACCGTCTGCCTGGGTGTTCACTGGTGGCTGGACAGGTTGTTGGAAAAGCGCAGGTAGTCTTAACGCTTCACACTCGCCTCCGGTTACCGCTATTTTGCTAAGCTGTCTGTAACCATTGGTACAGCTCAAACGACTTAGTGTTATGTACTCTCAATCGGGAAGTTCCATGACGCACTCAGGTTTTGTAAACGCCGTGCAATACGATCCCTCGGGGCATTGGCTGCTGAGCGCTTCAATCGAGGGCGCCATTCAGCTTTGGGACGTGGTCGAGGGAAGGGCCGCACACAGCTGGTCACCGCACAATGGTCCAATCCATGACCTGGCTTGTTTTGAAGACTTCGTCATCAGCACGGGTCACGATGGGCGTGTGGTGTGTTCACATCTAGGCAACGGTGATATCCGTTGGGCAAATCAGACCGATTCGGGTGCGCATGGATTGGCGGTGAGTCAACACGGCGTGATGCTTGGCCATCACAATGGGCACGTCAGTCGTTGGAGCTTGAAGGGCCGGCAGGCAAATAGCTTCGAAGGGCATGTCGGCGCGGTGACTGCGCTGTGCTGGTTGGATGAGGGTCGTATTGCCAGCGCAGGCTGGGATGGTAGCGTGCGGGTGTGGCAGCCAGGCGAAGGTGACGAAGGACAGGTCAGTAAGGTCTGGTCGGTGAATGCTCATCAGCGCTGGAGCACACGGCTGGCCTGTGCTGGTGATCGTTTGGTCTCTACGAGTGAAGATGGCGATGCCTGCGCGTGGTCGATCAGCGATGGCAAGTTGCTGTGGCGCACAAACATTGGATCACCGATCTGGGGTCTTGCCGTGAATATGCAGAAGAACTTGTGTGTGCTTGGTGCAGCGGGGCAAACACTGGCCATTGATCTCCAGACAGGAAAAATCAGAGCGCTGCCGCGGGTACCGGCATTCTCAGCTCGGGCCATCAGTATTGCGCCGCATGGACGGGAACTTGCGTTGGGCCATGACGCTGGCGCAATAGCGCGCCTGGCAACGCAAGATTTTGATCGTTTGCAGCCCCTGGGTACGGCTCACCCCGGTGTACTGGTCGGCACCTGCACCCCTTCAGGCTGGGTCACCGGTCACAGCGACGGGACGGTGCGCGCGAAAAACGGAAGCGCTCGAGTGCGTGCCAACAAATTCATGACTTACTGTGTTTGCCAGATTGACGAACAACGAGTGGCGAGCGCCGGTTTCGATGGTGAGGTGATCGTGTGGTCTTTACCTCACATGGCGGCAGTGTTGCGTTACAGCCACAACGCCCATGTCTTCTCCCTGAGGCCATCCGCTGATGGTCAGCACCTGCTCGTCGCAGGCGGGGACGCGTGTGCGTTGGTGAATCTGGCAAGCGGACGGGCTGAGTGGACACAACAGAACATCGGCGCAGGTGTGCACATGGTGTCAGCGATGTCGCCGGATGCCACCACATGGGCGTTGGCCGGTGAAGACGGTTGGCTGCGATGGGGACCATTTGTTGAAGCCAATATCCAGAGCTTTGCACTACCTTGGCCTGATTGTTCCGCGATATGCTGGATACCTCGTACACAGTGTGTGGCAGTGGGGTTTAACAACGGTGTCGTGGGTTGGCTGGCTCTGGACACGCGGGAGTTTCACATCGCCCATGATGAACATCAAGCCTGGGTGCGTATGTTGCATGCTTCGGCTGATGGTCGATGCCTGCTGTCGGTCAGTCAAAACGGTACGTTGCGCGTGTACGACCGGCTATCAGGCAGGCTCACGCTCACGACTACGGAGCCTGTGGCTTGTGCTGAGTTTGACGCTGGTGGCAAACCCGTGTGGCTGACTTGTGAGGGAGGAAGCAGATGAACACGCCACAACTATCTGAAGCCTGGCAGAGCTTTATCGACAAACTTACGCCCATTCGTCCTGAGCTGTTCCAATACGCTTTAAAACTCACTGGGAATCCTTTCGACGCGGAAGACCTGGTGTCCGATAGCTTGTTGAAGACGTTTGCTTCACTCGCACTGCAAGATAATCGGGCGCAGGATTTGAAGCGGTATCTGCTCACGATAATGTCGCGCACATGGATCGATGAGTTACGCCGTCGGCAGCGATGGGCGACACAGACGATGCCGGAACTTGAGAGCCCTGTAGAAGCAACTGATCAGACTGATCTGAATGAGGCTGCGGCCATCGCCATCGACACGCTTAATCCCCATGCCAGAGCGGTCCTAGTGCTGAAGGACGTGTTTGAGCTGACGCACGCTGAGATTGGCGCCATTCTCGGTATTGAGCCCAACCATGCCAAAGTGATCCTGCATCGGGCCAGACGCGAGCTTCAGCAAGTTCCGG
The DNA here is from genome assembly GCA_039196385.1 of Pseudomonadota bacterium. GTDB lineage: Bacteria > Pseudomonadota > Gammaproteobacteria > Pseudomonadales > Azotimanducaceae > UBA4421. The sequence goes on along the minus strand of JBCCUW010000488.1, from coordinate 631 downwards.
AAACGCGAAATCCGCGGGTAACAAGAGCATTAGTGGAACGTTTCATCAGTGCTTTCCAAAGCCATGACTTAGAACGCATGCAGGCAGTGCTGCTGGAAGATATCGAAGCTCAGGTGTTTCCAGCAGGTTCAGGAGCCGGGTTGGCATTTCATGCTAAAGAAGGTTGGCTGAACGGGAGTTGGTACCATCACATCGAATGGCGTGAACGTGAGCGTTCGCCTTATCCGCTGCAATTGCGCATTGAAGACGTTGCCGGAGAGCCCGTTATCCTGGTGCTTCGGGACCCGGACGAGGTCGGCGCTTGGGCGGTTGAGGAAGTGTGGAGGCTGGAGGCTTCTAATGGATACATTGCGCGTATTATCGATTATGGTTTTGCCCCGGATTTGATCCGCTGGGTGGCGGATACCTGTGGGTTGCCTTGCCGTACGATTGGTTATCGGTTTCCTGATGCTGGGTATGGGCACCTGGATCAGCGCGGGTAACCTCGATTTGTAAAACGAGTCGACTCAGTTGGCAATGTGTGGGGTGAGGTTTAGGCTGATTTCTTAATCTTCACCTGCACCTGTCGGCCAAGCCGACTCTGCATCATCACCATTTTGTCGATGGTGATACCCGCGAGCTTTCCGTTCAT
>JBCCUW010000487.1:0-3474 GCA_039196385.1 Pseudomonadota bacterium | reverse complement strand
TATCTTTAACGTCAATTTAAGTTGACAATTATAAACCAAAAAAATTCGCGAGACGAACAAACGGACAAAGGGCCATCCCTACAGGAATACCGTTCGCCGACTCGTACCGACGGATCCGTTTGCCGACATTCTGGCACCCCTGCCTAGGCTGTACACAGGGTTCCCAAACCATAAAATTCGCGACATGAATGAACGGACAAGAAGCCTTTCCTACAGGAATACCGTTCGCCGACCCGTACCGACGGAATTACCACGCAGAATGTAGACGAAGAGATAGCCAGCATAGCCGGTCCGCAGCTTGTTGTGCCCGTGATGAACGCGCGGTATGCGCTGAATGCGGCCAATGCACGCTGGGGCAGTCTGTACGATGCTTTATACGGCACCGATATTCTGCCGGAAGAGCCGGGGCGCGAAAAAGGCAGCCAATACAATCCAGCGCGGGGTGAGTTGGTGGTCGCTCGGGCGGCGGAATTTCTTGATGAAGCCGTGCCCCTGGCAGGCGCCAGCCATTCTGACGTCACCGCTTACGGCGTTGGCGCGGATACCAACGGGCAGCGTCAATTGCGCGCCATTCTCAATGACGGTAACAACACGGGTCTCGCGGATCCGGGCCAGTTTGCCGGCTATGTTGATGAAGCCTCGCCTTCTTCCATTCTGCTGCGTCACAACACGCTGCACATCGATATTCAGATCGATCCCAATGATCCGGTGGGCGCGGTGCACCCGGCTGGGGTTAAAGATGTGCTTATGGAAGCGGCAATCACCACCATTCAGGACTGTGAAGATTCTGTTGCGGCAGTGGATGCTGAAGACAAGTGCGTTGTGTACGGCAACTGGTTGGGCCTGATGAAAGGTGATCTGCAGGAGGTCATGCAGAAAGGCGGGCGGGAGATCGTGCGCCGCTTGAATCCGGATCGAGAATATACGGACGCCCAGGGACAACCGCTTGTGTTGCATGGGCGCAGCGTGATGCTGGTACGCAATGTCGGTCACCTGATGACCACAGATGCGGTGCTCGATGCTGAGGGTGAAGAAATCCCTGAGGGTTTCCTGGATGGGTTTGTCACCTCCCTGGCGGCCAAACACGACCTGCTGGGCAACAACACCGTGAAGAACTCTCGTGCCGGCAGTGTCTACATTGTGAAGCCGAAAATGCATGGCCCGGAAGAAGTGGCTTTAGCGGTGGCGCTGTTTGATCGTGTTGAAGACACGCTGGGTCTGGACCGGCACACCCTCAAAGTTGGCGTGATGGACGAAGAACGCCGTACCTCTGTGAACCTGAAAGCTTGTGTCTTTGAGGCGCGCGAACGCATTGTGTTTATCAACACCGGCTTCCTGGACCGCACGGGTGATGAGATTCACACCAGCATGCTGGCTGGCCCGGTCCTGCGCAAAGAAGTGATCAAGGCGCAGCCATGGATTGTCGCCTACGAAGATTCCAATGTGGATGTTGGCCTGGCGACGGGATTCCGAGGCCGTGCCCAGATTGGCAAGGGAATGTGGCCCAAGCCCGATGAAATGGCGGAAATGCTGCAGGCCAAAATTGGTCATCCCAAGGCTGGCGCCAGTACCGCCTGGGTACCGTCGCCGACTGCAGCGACCCTGCATGCGCTCCACTACCATCAGGTCAGCGTGGCGTCCATGCAGCAGGAACTGGAGCAGCGTGCCCCGGCCTCGGTGGATGAAATTCTGCGCATCCCTCTGATGGCCGGCGAAAACCTGTCCAGTGAAGAGGTGCAGGCGGAGCTCGATAATAATCTGCAGGGCATTCTGGGCTATGTTGTGCGCTGGATTGATCAAGGCGTGGGTTGTTCCAAGGTGCCTGACATTAATGATGTGGGCTTGATGGAAGACCGGGCAACGTTGCGGATCTCCAGTCAGCACATTGCCAACTGGTTGCACCATGGTATCTGCTCACCTGAGCAGGTCAGCGAAACCATGCGACGCATGGCTGCGGTGGTTGATCAGCAGAACGCCGGAGATGCGGATTATCGCAACATGGCGCCTGATTTCGATGACAGTGTGGCTTTTCAGGCCGCCTGTGATCTGGTCTTTCAGGGCATTGAGCAACCCAGCGGTTATACCGAGCCTGTTCTGCACCGACGTCGCAGAGAAGCAAAAGCCAAATTCGGCAGCTGACCGCTGTGACTTAGTGGTGTTCACGCTGGCACGGTGCGTGTCAGCGTGATTGTCCGTATCAATGGCGGTTCTCAGTGATTGTGAGGTTGCTCGACCCCTTTGGGGATGCGGATGTTTTCGACCAGTTCGAGCACCTGGTCGGGAACCGGCTGTGTCAGGCGCGACAGGATCATGGCAATGGCAAAGTTCAACAGGGCGCCGAGCATACCAATCCCTTCAGGTGAGATTCCCAACCACCAGTGTTCAGCCGTATTTAACTCCGGCGCAATGAACTTGAAGTAGGCAATGTAACTCAGGGTAAACACCAATCCCGCCACCATACCGCTGACCGCGCCGAGCATGTTGGTACGTTTGTCAAATATCCCCAGCAGGATCGCTGGAAACAGCGAGGCTGCGGCCAGTCCAAAGGCAAACGCGACCACCTGGGCGACAAAACCAAATGGGTAAATACCGAAGTAGCCGGCGATCACAATCGCTGTGGCGGCGCTGATCCGGGCATACAACAGTTCCCGTTTGTCACTCAGGCCGGTGGCAAAAGTCTTTTTGATCAGGTCGTGCGACACGGAGGTCGAAATCACCAATAACAAGCCCGCTGCAGTGGACAGCGCTGCAGCCAGGCCGCCGGCGGCGACCAGTGCAATGACCCAGGGCGGCAGCGCGGCAATCTCCGGGTTGGCCAGCACCATGATGTCGCGATCAACATAAACTTCGTTGTCGGTTGGGGTCGCTGGCGTGGTGACCTCGCGCGAGCCGTCAGCGCGACGTGCTTCGCTGAACTGCGGTTGGCCGGCGAAAGCAGCGCCGGGCAGGTATTGGATTTTACCGTCCGCATTCTTGTCTTCCCAGGCAATCAGACCAATATCTTCCCAACTCCGGAACCAGTCAGCGACATCGGTGTAAGCTGTATTGTGCACCGTGTCGACGAAGTTAAGACGCGCAAAAGCACCCACGGCGGGTGCGGTGGTATACAACAGAGCGATGAACAGCAGCGCGTATCCAGCGGACTTGCGCGCATCGGATACCTTGGGCACGGTGAAGAACCGCACAATCACGTGCGGCAGCCCGGCTGTGCCGATCATCAGGGCCATGGTGATGGCAAATACGTCTATTGTGCTTTTGCTGCCGTCGGTGTAGGCGGTAAAACCCAGCGCCACGAGGGTGTGGTCAAGTTTGTCGAGTACCGCCATACCGGACCCGTCAGCCACCGTGGCACCCAGGCCGATCTGAGGGATCGGGATACCGGTGATCAGGATGGAGATAAATATGGCGGGTACCAGGTACGCAAAAATCAATACACAATACTGCGCCACCTGGGTGTAGGTGATCCCTTTCATG
>JBCCUW010000486.1:0-3496 GCA_039196385.1 Pseudomonadota bacterium | reverse complement strand
TTCCTTAAACTGGTCCACGCTGTCTGAATTCAACCCGTATTTTTTTTGAACGTCGATTAAATAGCCCGCCACGAGCAGGACTATCCCAGTATTGGCTGGCAAGTGTGCACCGCAGCAGTATTCCCCGGGGAAGATCCTAGAGCAGGCAGATGGCATCACTTAAACGAAGGTGGCGATGGACCAAAGTACTGCGGACTAAAATTTTCAGATGGTGGCGGGACCTAGTCAACCGCGGGTTCCGGAGGAGGCAACGGACCCCGCCCTCGCCTGCAGGCTCGTGAAAAACAAAAAGGCAGTGACGGGAAATACCGCAAGCGCCGCCGTAAACGCATAAGTGCCTAAATCATCCACCAACTGCGCCACAAACAGTGTGCCTGCAACACCCCCCATCATCTGCAAAAAACCCATTAACGCGGATGCCGCGCCAGCCTCTTTTGCGTAGGGCTGCATGGCCGCCGCGACTGCCGTCGGTAAGATCGCACCCATACCAGCAAGATAAACGGTCATACATATATTCAAAGTAATTGGCTTCAGTGATTCGGCTGAGTATAGGATCAAAGGAATGGGACCGATCGCGACTAACACGATCATTGCGCGGCGAACCATCGTCTCAGCAGCCATACGAGTTGCCCACCGGCCAGCGACGGCTGTCCCGAGGAAGAACCCAATAATCGCTGTGGCAGGATAAAGACCAAATTCCGCCGGCGTGAGGCCGTGTTCAACGATCATGAATCTCGGGGCACCCGCCACAAACGCCATAATCCCTGCCAAAACACACAGGGTGACGATGGCGTAGCCCAGAAACAGCGGAGCAGTGGCAATCGGGCGGTAACTCGACATGATCGCCCGAACTGAAAAATTCCTCGGCCCCTCTCTCAGCGTTTCCTGACAACCCACCCATGTCCAAATCATGACGGCCAACGCGAAAAAACCTGAAACGGCAAACGTTGCTCGCCATCCCCAACTTTCTTGAATCAGTCCGCCGAGTAGTGGCGAGAAACCGGGCGCCAAGGCAAAAACTAACGACATCACAGAGGACGCTTTAACCAGCGCCGGGCCACTGAAGAGATCTCGGCTCATCGCTCGCGTGACGACCATTCCCGCGCACGCACCAATACCTTGAAATACTCGACCAATCACGACCATTTCTATGCTGTTCGCGAAGTAACACGTAGCTGAACCCACAATAAATATGGCAAACCCAAACTGTAGCGTCGGTTTTCGGCCCCAATGATCTGACAACGGTCCAAACCCCAGCTGGAAACCCGCCAGTGCCGCAAGATAGGCTGTAATCGTGAGCTGTACTAACGACTCCGGTGATGCAAGAGCATTCATCAGCGCCGGAATCGACGGTGTATATATGCTGGTAGAAAACTGTCCGATTGCAGAAGCTACGGCCAGCAGTACGACCATCCCTTTCAGATCGCCAATGTTCTCGGTTTGAACAGCTGACACAACGCCCCCTTTACGCAAATTGGACGAACTTGTTAAAGGGCATTTCGCGCAGACGCTTACCCGTGGCCGCAAAAATCGCGTCTGCTAAAGCCGGAGGCAATGGTGATGCTGACGGTTCCCCTAATCCACGCACTTCCTGCATATTTTCAAGCAAGCGAGTGTGCATCTGTGGGGTTTGATACAAGCGCATACCTTGAAACTGGGTAAAGTTGGTCTGTACAGGTCTGTAGTCCGTATAGGTGAGCTCACAGTTCATGGCATGCGCCATGCCCCAAACAGCACCTCCCGTCAGCTGAGCTTCTGCATTCACTGGATCAAAAACACGTCCGCAATCCGCTGCGATCCAAACTTCATCGATACGAATGCCTTTGCTGGTATTTGTCACATCAACGATGACAGCAACAGGTACATGGTGGGTGTAGCTGAAGGCGATCCCACGGCCGCGGTTGGGTCCGTTATCTGCGCCGTTCCAATCGGCCATCTCGCCCGCGGCTTCCAGCACTCGTCTGGAAATCGGCTCATTCATAAGACGAAGCCGCTCCTCTAAAGGATCAGCGCCTGCCTCGTAAATGAGTTCTGAGAGAAATGCTTCATGAAAGAAAGTGTTGGAACAGGCGCCGGGGGAACGCCAGGATCCGATGGGGACAATGTCATCAGCCATGTACCCACTGACCCGATAGTTTGGAATCGCGTAAGGCTGGTCATAAGCTCCCCAGACAAGCAAGGTGTCTGCACCTGGCGGCACCATGAACACGCGCCCAAACCAACTCTTACTCAAAGAAGGGCTGATGGAGTCGAGGTCATAAGTTTCGACCCTGCCATCTTTCACAACACCACGGCCCTTCGCCAAGTGAATCGGCCTTGGAAAGTCATGCGTCATGTCCTCTTCGCGACTCCAAGTGGTCTTCACTGGCTGACCGGGATGCTTAAGCGCGATCTCAATCGCGGGGATTACATAATCATGATCCAAACGACGACCAAAACTCCCTCCCGCAGGAAGTACGTTGACCGTCACATGGCGCTCATCGTAACCCGTCATATCCATCGCAGTGTCACGTACCACATGCGGCACCTGCGTTGCTGTCCATACCGTGATTTGAGTCTCGTCGTACAGCACCGTCGCGCTGAGCGGTTCCAGCGCACCATGGGCGACAAACGGCGTTCTATATTCTGCGGAAACCACCCTCTCGGCGGCCGCAAGACTTGCCTCAACGTCGCCCAGATCCCGCAACCTCGAGTCCAAGTGGTCTTCGTTGTGGGCGCGCTCCAGTGTCTCCCACATTTTTTCGCTGGTCGCCGGGTAACCTGGTGCGAGCCATTCCACTTCAACTGCCTTGGCAGCCTGAAACGCCCGCCAGGTATTATTTGCCACGATGCCAATTCCACCAGTGACTTCAACAACAGACTGAACGCCCGCTTTGGCGCGTGCTTGATCCGCGTTGTAACGCCGAACGCCTGCTCCCCGTCCAGGATTCATAAGCACCGTCGCATGCAACATGTTGTCGAGTCGAACGTCGATCCCATAATTCTGCTGACCGGTGGACTTTGCAATCACATCGGTCCGTAAATGCGGCTTGCCGAGATAGCGCCACTCCGACGGGTTCCGAAGCGGCACGTCCTCCGCCGGCGGCAGCTTCGCGACACGCGCCGCCAGACTCTGATATGGCATCCGCCGTCCATCCGGCAGGACTACAGCACCATCGTCGGTCGACAAATCAATCGCACTGACACCCGCCTCCTCCGCTGCTGCACGTTTGAGTGTCTCGCGTGCCACTGCCCCTGCCGTGCGCAACCGCAAGTGCAGGTCAGTCACAGAAGAAGAGCCGCCTGTAAACTGCGCGCCTGAAATGAACGCAACCCGACCCATCTGCTCACGAATGGTCTCCGGCACAAAACTCTTATCGAAAGGCTGAAGCGGAAGACCATTCACCGCTACCGTGGGATTGGCGTACACCGAGTGTGGCTGACCTGGCTCTAAGATGACCTTATGAGGATCAACATCCAGTTCCTCCGCAAGCATATGCGCCTGCATCGACGTGAT
>JBCCUW010000485.1:0-3497 GCA_039196385.1 Pseudomonadota bacterium | reverse complement strand
GCAGGCAGCACAACACCCGCTGCGCCATTTGGCGTTGGTCGCCGTTATTTTCGGTGGCACCGTGATGGGTCTGGGCAATGCGCTGCAGGGTTATCTGAATGCGGGCAACGAAGACCCGCATGCGCACCACCACCATCAAGACCACCACAAGCATCAGGCACATCAACACCATCAGTCGCAAGCTGCGACCGCTCTGCTGTTGTTGCCCGCCCACTGCATGTTCTGTATTGATGGTATGTCGCCCCAACACGCCGCGCTGTATCACAGCATGGAGGGCAGCCGACGCACCAGCCAACCACATACCCCGGCGCAAGCGCCCGCCGCTTCACCTGCTGAACTGACCTATCGGTTCCACAGCCGCGCCCCGCCGCAAATCGCCTGAATCAGTCACGCCGGATACCGTGCCGGCTCATCTAACAAACTTTTTCAGGAGAGTTACACATGAACGTGTTACGCCCATTCGTGCTCGTCGTCTGCAGCGCAGGGATACCGATGGCGGTCGCGGCTACCGACGCTGACGCCGAAATTGAAACCATTACCGTGTACGGTCATGCCAGCCCGTTACAGGGTCCGGAGTTAACCGCCGAGCGCAGCCAGCATGGTGCAGCAGACGCGGCCCGTCTGTTCGAATTACTCCCCGGCGCCAATACCAACGAAAACGGCGCCATCTCGGGGCAGATCCAGTATCGCGGTTTATTCGGCCCCCGCACCGATGTGCGGGTGAATGGTCTGGGTTTCCCTTCCGGCGGACCCAACTGGATGGATCCACCCATGCACTATGTGCCACCGGGTCTGATCGAAGAGATTTCACTGCACCGCGGCATCAGCGGGGTGGATAACAAAAACATCGGTGGCCATGCCCGGGCGCAGTGGAAAAAACCGGCGTTCACCACCACCGCAGAGTGGTCGCCCTACCTGGATGTGGACAGTAACTACCGCAGCGTGGATGAGGGATATGGTCTGGCCGCTACCGCCGGCCTGGCCAACCAGCACCACCGCGCTTACATCATGGGCAGTGACGAATCCGCTGACGACTACGAGAGCGCCGAACAGACCATTGACGGCACAGAATTTCAGCGCCAGGCCTTCGGCATTGGCTATGGCTGGCAACAGGACGAGAGTCAATTTGATATCGGTTACTACCGGGTCGAGAGCGATGATGCCGGCACGCCGACGCTGCCGCTGGATATCGAATTTTTCGAAACCGACCTGTGGCAGGCTAGTTTTAGCACTCCGGTGGGTCCCGGTACCCTGAGTTTCAGCGTGGGGGGTTCCTCCATTGAGCATGGCATGAACAATACCGAACTACGCCCCACACCGGACTTCTCGAGTCTGCCGTTGCCCCCCTTTGCAGGGCCTGACGCCCGCCGGGTCGCGGTATCTGCTGACAGTCTTGAGGTGCGCGCGAGTTACGCACTGCCGGTTGCTGAAGGCATCTGGACAACCGGCATTGACTTTAATGAGGACGAGCACGAGGCTCGCGTCACCGACCCGGACTTTGCGCCGTTCTTTGTGCAGAACTTCAACGATTCTGAGCACACCAGCACGGCGCTGTACAGCAGCTGGGCCGGTCGGCTGAACGACAGCACCAAACTGGAATTTGGCGTGCGGATCACCGCCAGTGAAACAGAAACTGGGGAAGTCGATGCGTTTCCTGCTCAGCTGGTTGATGCAAATCCAGCTGCCTGGCCGATGGGTACCCCACCGCGCGCGGTGTTTGTGCTGCGGGAAAGGTTTAACGCGGCAGACCGCAAACCGGACGATACGTTGGTCGACTGGATGGTTCAGTTGAATCATCAGATTAACAATCGTCTCTCGGTAGAAGCCGGTGTTGCGCGCAAGACCCGTTTACCCATCTACCTGGAGCGTTACCTGTGGATTCCACTGGAGGTGAACGCAGGACTGGGTGATGGTAACAACTATGTGGGTAATCCGGAGCTCGACCCGGAAGTAGCGCACCAGATTGAACTGGCCCTCGGCTGGCAGAGTGACCGCGCCTACCTCAGCCCGCGACTGTTTTACCACGATGTTAAAGACTACATTCAAGGCGTGGCGGTTACCGATCCGGTCACTATCGCCGTCAGCGGTAATGCCAATGGCGATGCAACACCCCTGGTATTCAGCAATGTAGATGCTGAGCTATACGGCTTTGACATGGGCTTCGGCGTATCGCTGGGCGACAACTGGCGGGTAGATGGTAACGTGGCCTATGTGCGGGGTCGCAGAACAGATATCAGCGACAATCTCTATCGGATTGCCCCACCGTCCCTGCGTGTTGGCTTAACCTGGATGCAGCCGAGCTGGCGGATCACGTTGGAACATCTGGCGTATGCCAGACAGGACAAACTGTCACGAACCGTCACCCTGGACCCGGCCAGCAGCACCAATACGTTTGCTGAAATTCCCGGTCATGGCCTGTTCAATCTGTACGCGCACATTAAGGGGACAGAGCAGTTGTCATTTTCCGTAGGTGTAGAGAATCTGACGGACAAAGATTACACGGATCCGCTATCCGGCTTTAACCGCAACGCTGACGCGGGGCCGGTGGGCCAGCGTCTACCGGGACGAGGCCGCAACGCGTTTGTGCGGGTAAACTACCGCCTGTAACCTCCACCTATGGAAGCGTGGACGGTGGAGGGTGGACGGTGGACGGTGGACGGTGGAAGATAAAAAGCGGCGCCAGCTCAAGCAGCTGGTGCCGCTTTCTTGTTGCCGTCGGGGTCTTTGTCCAGCGCGCCGTCGTCTAGCTTGTTCCCAACGTTCTTTTGGGCAGGCTCTTCAGCGTTCTTGTCGGTAGTGCTTTCAGCTTTGTCCTCAGCAGGAGCAGGCGCGATGGCGTCGGGCACGGTTTCTAAACCGGTTTCCGTTGCTTCCAGTTTGGTGTCAGCATCGGGCTGGGGCGCAGACTCGCCAGCATGACCTTCTTCAGTGACCACAATTTCTTCACTGATGTCGGCCGCATCCTCTGACGCCGCGGAGGGCTCTGTCGCCGGCACCTCCTGAACAATTTCTGCATCGGTGGCAGCAGCCGCTTCTTCGTCACTCAGCGCCTGGCCCAGCAGCGGTGTCGCCTGATCACCACAAAGCGCCACCGAACTTGTGGCCAGTTGCTTATGCAACGCGGCGTAACTGCGGTCCAGATTGCGGAACTTCTCAGCCGTTTCTGCAAACTGCCCAAAAACCTCACGCTTGTAGTCCGACAGCTCATCCTGCGCAGCTTGCAGTTCAGCCTGTAACTCCTGGACCCGGCCTTTCTGCATGCGTCCCGAGCGGGCGAGCAACAAAGTTGCACCCACACCGACAATAAAGCCGCCAAAGCCCGCCAGAAAAATCCACTCAATCGCCATACAACTATCAACCACTGAAGAAATACTTGGGTATGATACGCGGCCCGGGCGCGGGGCAGAACATCTTGTACGCGCAATACGCGGGAAAATGAGTCAAAATTTGCAGAGTTTTGATCTTTCCCCGCTCTCCGCAACATTTTTGGATCGGTC
>JBCCUW010000484.1:0-3501 GCA_039196385.1 Pseudomonadota bacterium | reverse complement strand
GGCATGTACTCGGTCTGGCCGGACTGACGGGCGCCTTTACCCCGGCGGCAGTGGAAGAGCCGGATATCTACTGGACCACAGATCAACTGCGTGTGGCGGAAGAAACCGCCTTTTTCGGTGAAGTGGCTTTTGACATTACTGAAGACCTGACGGCGTCGTTCAGCGCCCGCTGGTTTGATAATGAAATCAGCCTGGTGGGTTTCTCCGGCACAGTATTCTTCCCGGCTCGCTTTGGACCTAGAACCGAAGATGCCAATACAGATCTGCAAACCAGCGACACGGATACAGTGATCAAAGCGAATCTGTCTTATCACATCAATGATGACACGATGGTCTACGCCACTTATTCAGAAGGTTATCGCCCCGGGGGCCTGAATCGGGTCTTCAACACACTGATTGGCGGTGTGTATGAGCCGGACTTTGTGGAGAGTTACGAGATTGGCATCAAAGCCACCGCTTTGGATGGCCGGCTCCGCTACAACGTAGCGGCCTACACGATGGACTGGGACGACTTCCAGCTATCTCGCTTTGACGTCTCCGTATCGCCGCTGACTTTGACCGACAATGTGGGCACCGCGCGCAGCCGGGGGATTGAAGGTGACATTACCTATCTGATTACCGATAACTGGGATATCACTTTTGCGTATTCCTGGATTGAGGCTGAAATCACCGAAGATTACTGGGTAAACCGATCGAACGAAGGTGACGGTAATCCGGATGCCGAAGACGGCCGTGAACTGCCGCGTGTACCGGACCTTAAGTTTAACCTGGCATCTCGGTATTCGTTCCAGATTGATGAGATCAACGCGTATGTGCAGGGCACCTATGTGTACACCGGGGAATCGTACAACACGCTGTTTGACGGCAGTAACGATATTCGTACCCGCCAGTTACAGGACGAATACGACATTCTGAACCTGGCCGTGGGTGTGGAGATGGAGCGCTATTCAGCGGAGCTGTTTGTGCGCAACGTCACTGACGAGCGCGGTGAGGTGTTTCGCAATGGTGCGTCATGGGATAATCGTGTGACCACCAATCGCCCGCGTACCATTGGTCTGCGCTGGCGACAGCGTTTCTAACGCACCGGTAGCGGCATCCAGTCGTTTACCGGGGTGGGTTGTTCGCTTTGATCCAGCGTGCCGTGACTGGCGATGTGATAGACCATCGCCGCGCGCAGATTGTCGCTCAGATTATCTTTGGAGCGATGCATCAGATGGCTGTGAAAAACCAGTAAATCGCCTGGCGCCATGGTGACAGCGACAGCGCTGCTGAAGTCCTGGTCGACAATTTCCACATAACCGATATTCGCGTTGGGACGCCTGTCAGGCACATGCTGGTGGATCACATCGCGATGACTGCCGGGCAGCACCCATAAGCAGCCGTTGTCTATGGTGGCTTCAGTGACTGCCAGCCACAGCCCCACTTGCGGACTGCGGTCGAAAGGGAAGTAGTATCCATCCTGATGCCAGGGCTGGCCCCAGGCGCCGGGATTCTTGAAGATAAACTGAGATAGAAAACAGTCCAGTTCCGACTGCAACAGGCTGCGACCAATCTCCAGAATGGCTGGGGATTCGATAAATTTGCGGAACACTTTGTCGCGGTGCAGGCGAAAGATTTTCGATACCTGTAATTCTGCTCTGTCCGCTGAATTGGCTTGCGCCTCGCCCTGACGGCGAAGATTCTGCTCCGGTGTGACAAGCACCCCCTCTGCACCTGCTGTGGGTTGCTTGCGGGCCGCGTTGCGGCTGATGTCGACCACACGTTGCAGCATGTCCTGACCGATCTGCGGCGGGACAAAACTGCGAATCAGAAAGTAGCCGTTGTCGTGCCAGGACTGTTGTTGAATATCGCTGAGCACGTTGACCTCGCTGTCAGGCTCCGGGAAAAGCCAGTTCCCGCCAGAAACCGCGATAGTCATAGTCGGTCTGCAGGGCCAGGTTCAGCGTGTTATACGACGCGAAGTCGCTGACAACATGGGTCAGTTGCACAATACCTTTGTCGGTCAGACCGGCGTCACGCAGTGCCTGAACCTGGGCGTCGGTGACCCCAGCCGCATCCCCGTTGACCTGTAACGCGTAAGTCAACACAGCGCGCAGACGGTCGCCGTCAACTATCTCCACGCCGTCTTGCAACAATTGGCCAACGTAGTCTTCCGACGTACCCAGGCCATGGTTGAGGATAGTGCAGAAGGCGGCGGTGCAGTAAGCACAGCCATTCGCCTGGGAGACGACAATGCCAACGTGTTGAATTTCCGCCATATCCAGTTCGCCGCTTTCCCATAACACCTTGGTGGCGCCCAGTTTGGCGGTAAAGAACTCAGGAAAATTCAGTTCCACATAAAAGTGATTAGGCACTGAACCTTCCATTTCGGTGACCCAGGCAAATATGCCGGCAACCTCCGGGTCATCGACACTTTCCGGTTTTGCAATGCGCACTCGGGCCATCAGTTGAAGCTCCTGCGAATTTCCAGCCGCCACTCGCGGCCGCGGTCGTAGATCCCCTCGAACACCTGAAACGCCGTGCCGTAAACGCCGGTGCTCAGATACTCCTCATCGGTCAGGTTACGTCCGGCCAGGATCACCGTCCAGGCGTCCTGAGGGCTTGTCCAACGCACACTGGCGTCGATCAGGTCGTATGCATCAGTTTCCAGCAGCGGGGTGTTGAAGGCGTCGTTAAAGGTTTCTGAGCGATAGCTCCAATCTGCGCGTACTACCAGAGTACCCAGATCGTTGAGTGACAGCTCTTTGGATATACCCAGGCTGGCAGTGGTTTCCGGTACACGTTCGAACTCAAAGTCGCTGCCGATCAGCGTGATGCCAGTGTCGATATTGTCGTACTCAGCGTCCAGCAGCGACAGGCTGGCTTCCACGAACCAGCCATTACCGGGTGCTGCCATGAATTCGAGTTCGACGCCTTCAATGCTGGCCTCACCGATATTCTGCGTCACCGGCGCGACACTGTTGAATACCTGGACCTGAAGTTCTTCGTAGTCCGTGTAGAAGATGGCGCCGTTGATACGCATACGCTGGTCCAGCAGGTCCATTTTGAAACCCAATTCGGTGACCTCAACAAATTCAGGGTCATACGTCGGAATCAGCTCAATATCAGGTGTACCCGGCGGGGCCGTGAATCCGGCGACAATAGGCGGAAAGACGCGTTGGGTAAAACCGCCGGATTTGAACCCTTCAGAGTAGCTCAGATACACCATCACGTTGTCGCTGATGTCGTAAGAGAGATTAACCATCGGCGTGAACTCATCAATATCGATCTGTTTTTCCAGCAGCGGCAGGATGCGTTCACCGGCCTGCAGAAAGGGTGCGTCCAAAGCTGCCAGCGGATTACCCGGAGGCACGACGTTGCTGATTCCGGCGTAGTAGTTCTGGAAGATGATCTGATCCGGCAGGAAAGACTTTTCTTCGTCGGTGTAACGCCCGCCAACGGTGACGTGGAACCTGTCCGTTACGTCATAGGTGGCCTGCGCAAACACCGCCCAGGCTTCGT
>JBCCUW010000483.1:0-3513 GCA_039196385.1 Pseudomonadota bacterium | reverse complement strand
CGCTTGCCAAAATCGGGTAGCTCCTGGGGATGCACTTCAACCCAGTTCGCGGGGCGCTTTTCAAAGAACGCCTTATTTCCCTCCGCCGCATCGGGTCCATTTATCGCCCAGGCAATCGCATCGTCATCTTCATAAATGGCACGATACAGTTCACCCTCGTCCATCAGGCGACCCCAGGTCATCCGCTTAACGATAGACACCGCTGATGAGGACGATCCCACAGCAATTTCAGTGGCCAGACGCCGCGCTTCTTCCAGCAGTTCTGCACGCGGGACCGCGCGTAACACCAAACCCATTTCCGCCGCTTCGCGGCCACTGATTTTGCGGCCCGTGAGCAATAGATCGGCAGTTTTTTCAATACCGATGAGTCGGGGCAAGGTCCAGGTTGCGCCCATTTCCGGAATGAGGCCCCATTTCACAAATGAAAAAGCAATCGCGGCATCTTCCGCCGCCAGGCGAATATCGCAGGTGAGTGGATAAGCAGCGCCAAAGCCGCCGGCGGCACCGTTGATGGCGCAAATCACCGGTTTACTGATCTGAAAGGGATAAGTCCGCAGCACCCGCTGGGTGGGATGGCCATCGTCGTCACGCGGGGCCTCCCGTTCGCCACGCTCACGCACGTCATTCATGTCCAGACCCACGCAAAAAGCATCTCCCACGCCGGTGATGATTACTACCCGGACGTCAGGGTCCTGATCACAATCGCGCAGGTACTGCGTGAGCTTGACCGCCATTTCCGGCGTGTAAGCATTGCGCTGCTCCGGCCGGTTGAAGCTGATCGTGGCAATGTGGTTCTGCTTTTCCAGCAACAGGTGGCTCATGTGTCTCTCTCCCATAAACAATGACGTTGAGTATTATTGTCGCACAGACATTTTGGACATGACTTCAGGCTGAGAAAGCCTCTTGCCTTCAAGCGGATGGTAGCATGATAAAACCATCACAATAAAAAGAACGCGCACAAACGAGAAAGTCAGCCCAATTGTGCCGCAATAAAATTGCCCACCACTGAGACAGCTTCCTGCAGATGCTGCTTCCCGTCAGCACCCGTGTAGTAGTGTGTTGCCCCCTGCACCACATGCAGCTGCTTACGGCTATGGCTGACCGCCTCGAAAAGACGACTGGTGTGGCTGGGGGTGCAAGCATCGTCCGCTGAATTTCCCACCACCAGAACGGGTACGGATACACCACTGCCGGCAGCAAGTGCATCACAACGGGCGTCATCGAAGCTCCACTGACTCAGCCAGCTTCTGAGACTGCAATAGCGGGCCAGCCCCACCGGGCCATCATTGACCACCTCCGGATCACCGAGATAACACACACCAGGCACACGATCGCTGGGCTCGATCGCAGGATCGAGCCAGCGCGGATCAGCCATGGTGCCGTGCACGGTAAAAGCCAACTCTCGATGAGGATTCCCCGATATACGTATCGCCGCCAGTTGTTCCTTGACCCAGGCGGTGATGCGGCGGTTGCGGGCCACCTGGGCGGCCGCAAATTCGGTCAGAAAGTCCGGCGAGTACGGGGGCTGATTGGGATTACTTGGATCATAGAGATTAAGTTCTGCGGACCGCACCGCTGGTTGTGTTTCGTCCAGTATGGAGGGATCCAGCCATTCGGTAAAAATACAATGCCGACTGACGTGGGCCGCCAGCATGAGCACCGCGTCAGCGGCGGGCAGACGGTCTGCAGTGACTTCATAGGGATCACCCGCAGCCGTTTCTGTGATACCACCACCGGCTTCGGCCAGGGCCTGATACCACATGGATAGCGAACCACCACCAGACCACCCTGCCAACACGACCCGCTGATAACCCAGGCGTGTCTTGGCATCGAGTATGGCTTCACCCAGGTCGTGAGCCACTTTTTCCATGATCAGCGCATAGTCCGCACCGCGATATCGGGAATTCGCCAACAGCACGTGATGCCCGGCCGCTGCCAGCCCACGGACCATGGGGAGGTACATACCCCCACCCACCGGATGCATAAACACAATTAGTGTTTCCGAGCGCTCATCAAGCGGCCGGACGAGATGGCAGTCGAGGCCGACCAGCGCCCCGCCGCCACCATAGACATCGCTGTAAGTGGCGTTTTCTTTGAAACCCACCGCATAGGCAATCCGTTCGCAGCCTGGAGGTGTACCTGGCGGGGTACTTGCTGACGTTGGGGTTGAGACTGTGCCTTGTGACATCACTGGACTCCATTACAATTTACTGGCATGAACTGACTGCGCTAAGAAGAAGACGGCCGCCACTGATACTTGATGTCTGCCAACTGGTCCTGAGTCGATGCCCAGGGGTTGGAAGACAAATCTGCGAAGCTGCGGGCGACTTCCACAAACCCCTGAGTCAGATAAAAAGCCTGAGCACCCTGGTTCTGTTGAAAGGTATATAGTTCGAGCCCAGCAGGCGACAGCGCCTTGGCTTTATCGAGCAGGCGGCGACCCAAACCCGCACCTTGAAAATCCACGTGCACGTATAGATGTTCCAGCACCTGCTCATCTACCACCAGTAAGCCAACAATCAAACTGTTCCCCGTGTCCATAGCGACGTGAACCGTTGCGGCAGAGAGACTGGCAAAATAGTCCAGTTGGGGGAGTAGATCATCCCTACTGTTCTGTTCCGGTAGCGCCATGGCGCGCTGGAAAGACTGGCGCCACATTTTGACGGCTTCAAGACCATACTCCGGGCGGTAGCTGAGGATTTCTATCTCTGACTTGCGCATATCAGCGGTGTAGTATGAAAGAACTGCGAGCGTAAACCATGTTGAAGAGTTTCACAGCCACCAACAAGCCACCACTGCACCTGCGCGAGGCTTATCTGAACAGTCTGAGCGAGCCTCAGGAACTATACCTGGAAGACCTGGTACAAGATGGCACTGTCTGGTGCATGCAGGAACAGGCTTACGCCATCTGCAACGACCACCAGATCGTGGAATTTTATGTAATACCCGAGCTGGCTGCACAGCGCATTGCAATTTTCGACGCCGCCCGGTCTGCCAGTGGGGCAAACAGTGCCTTGTGTAAGTCTTTCGACACTCAGTTCATGTCAGCAGCCCTGGCCAGCAACGCCCAGGTTGAACCGGTGGGGCTGCTGTTCCGCCACGTGGCGGACCCGACGTTCACCCTGCGGAGTGATGTGCAGATGCGTCAAGGCAACGCAGGCGATATTGCTGGGATCATGTCATTCAATGACGACTTTTTTACGTCCCACCGCGAAGTGACCGAATACGCCGACGGGCATGGGTTGTTTGCCCTGGAACACCAGGGCAGTCTGATTGGCTGCGGTATCGGCAAGCCGGTGATCGCCGGGTGTGGCGATATCGACATTGGTATGCTGGTACACAGCGCCTTTCGCCGCCTGGGATATGGTGCGTATATTATCGCTTTCCTCAAACACCACTATCTGCAGCACGACCTCCGGCCAATTTGTGGTTGCGAAATCAATAATCTGGGCTCTCAAAAAGCGCTGCGCAATGCGGGGTTTGTCGACAACCATAGGATCCTGAAGATCACTT
>JBCCUW010000482.1:0-3533 GCA_039196385.1 Pseudomonadota bacterium | reverse complement strand
GTGGAAGGCTCCGTATTGGATCAGGTCACGGATATCAATGGCGTCAAGGTGGTTGGTCAGGGCAACTTACCCAGTGAAGTGGCGCGCAACGCCAGCGAGATGTATTCCAACAATCTGTTTAACCTGATATCCGAATTCTGGGACGAGGAAGCTAAGACGCTCAACCTGGATCCGGAAGACGACATTGTGCAGAGCTGTGTCATCACCCGCGACGGTTCGGTGGTGAACGAAACCATAAAAAACATTTATAGCGGGGCATAAATCGATGGAAGCTGTATTACTTGGTCTGGTTCTGATGCTGTCCATATTTCTGGGCTTCGAATTAATTTCCAAGGTGCCCGCCACCTTGCATACACCCCTCATGTCCGGCGCCAACGCCATCTCCGGTATTACGATTGTGGGCGCCTTGATTTCTGCCGGTTCGCAGATCCACGAGCTGGCGACCATTCTGGGTGCGCTGGCGGTGATGTTTGCTTCCGTGAACGTGGTTGGAGGCTACCTGGTGACAAACCGGATGCTCAGCATGTTCAAGAAGAAAGATACGTCCGGAGATAAATCATGAGTATTGAGCTGATTAACATCTGGTACATCGTTGCCGCAGCCTTGTTCGTGTTTGGTCTCAAACAGCTGGGTTCACCGGCGACCGCCGTGCGTGGTAACCGTTTGTCTGCCCTGGGCATGTTGATTGCGGTTGCCGTGACGCTGTTCAACGCGGAGATACTATCGTTTACCTGGATTCTTGTTGCCGCCGCAGTAGGCGGCATTGTCGGTGCCGTGGCTGCCCAGAAAGTGGCCATGACCAGCATGCCCGAGATGGTGGCGTTGTTTAACGGTACGGGTGGCATCGCCAGTCTGCTGGTAGGTTGGGCGGCTCTGTACAACACCGGTAATACCACCTTCACTGACATCACTATTCTGCTGTCCATCGTGATCGGTGGGATTACCTTCACCGGTAGCATCCTCGCCTGGGGTAAATTATCTGAGGTGATGAACAGCGCCGCGATAGTGTTTGGCGCGCAGCGTATTGTGAATGGCGCTCTGGTCGTTGCATTGGTGGTGTGTTCCGTCATGTTCTGTCTGGAACCCTCGGTAAATTCCCCGTATCTGTACGCGGTCATTGGCCTGGCTTGTCTCTTTGGCGTTATGGCGGTACTGCCCATTGGTGGCGCTGACATGCCGGTGGTGATTTCACTGCTGAACAGTTATTCCGGTCTGGCGGCTTGTGCGGCGGGTTTTGCAATCCACAACAATATTCTCATTGTGGCCGGGTCCATGGTGGGTGCAGCGGGTATTATTCTGACCAATATCATGTGTAAAGCAATGAACCGGTCCCTGGCAAACGTGCTGTTTTCCGGTTTTGGTGCGGCTAAACAAGCCACCAAGGTGGAAGGTGAAGTTAAGCCCATCAATACGGAAGATGCGTTCCTGATTCTGGAAGCGGCACAATCAGTGACCTTCGTGCCTGGTTATGGCATGGCGGTTGCTCAGGCACAGCACGTGGTGCGAGAACTGGGTGAATTGCTTGAGGGCAACGGCGCTGAAGTATCGTATGCCATTCACCCCGTCGCCGGACGCATGCCGGGGCACATGAACGTACTGCTGGCGGAATCCAACGTACCGTACGATCAATTGGTTGAGATGGAAGACATTAATCCGCGCATTGAAAATATTGATGTGGCTGTGGTCATTGGCGCCAACGATGTGGTTAACCCGGCTGCGCGTAACGACGAGAACAGTCCTATTTATGGCATGCCCATCATCAATGTGGATCATGCGCGCACTGTGTTTGTACTCAAGCGTTCAATGGCGTCCGGCTTTTCGGGTGTGGATAATCCCTTATTCTTTGGTGAGAACACCCGTATGCTGTTTGGTGATGCTAAAGAATCTCTGTCCAGCGTGGTGGCCGAATTCAAAGGCTGATTTATCGTCGCACGCTGCGAACGCAGGGTACTCTGCGAATACAGGTTACTCTGCCAATGCGGGGTACTCTGCCAATGCAGGGTACACTGCAGGGTAAACGGTAGGACAACAGGCCAGAATGACATAAGGAGGTGGTCATGCCCGTGAACGAGATTGACGTGTTAGCCAGCCGCAGCCCGGAAGCGGCTGCTGATGAGCAATTCATTCGGCGCTGGTCGCCGCGTGCCATGAGTGGCAAAGCGCTGGTGCTGGATGAACTTAATCAGCTCTTTGAAGCAGCGCGATGGGCACCCTCCTGTTTCAATTCTCAACCCTGGCGTTTTGTGTATGCCATTTCCGGCACCCCTGCCTGGTCGCCGCTTTTTGGCTTGTTGATGGATATGAACCAGGCTTGGGCGCAGCATGCCGGGGCGCTGATTGCCGTGGTCGCGAAAAAAACCTTTGAACACAACGACCAACCTGCTCCGACCCACAGTTTTGATACCGGCAGCGCCTGGATGAGCATGGCTTTGCAGGCGCAGCAGATGGGTCTGGTGACCCATGCCATGTGGGGTTTTCACCATGATCATGCTGCCCAGGTGCTGGGTTTAACGGACGATTTTGCTGTGCAGGCTATGGTCGCGGTAGGTTATCCCGGCGATATTCGCGAGCTGCCGGAAAAATACCAGGATCGCGAACAACCCAGCCCACGTAAGTCGCTTGCTGAGTTAACCTTCGAAGGGCGTATGCCCTGATTCAGCGCTCTGCACAGAGGGCTACGTTCAGCTCGGCACGCCGTCCCGGAACACGTTTATCGCCTTGTTGAAAGGGGCCAGACTCTCGGGGTCATAGTCAGATTGGAAAGCACCGGGTTCCCATAACAGCGTGGCGTCTGGCCAGGGGAGTAACTCCCTCACCTGGGTCTGCGCGACCGCATCCAACCCAGCGAATGCGCTTCGCAGTTGTTCCAGACAGTAAACGCGATAGCGGGAAACCGGCAGATCCTGGTAGCTGCAACCCTGCACCTGCATGGCAAACGTGGCTTGTCCGGCATGCCAGGCTGCTGCGTTGGCGCGCAGTTGCACCAGATGGGTTTCGACAATTTCCTGCAGCATAGGCTGTAGATCTTCGGGCATGGCGGGCAACAATGCGCCCGTCTTGTCACCTGCGCCTGCATTCCACATGCGCGCAACCCAGGCGAATACATCTGGCGCGGTATCCCGCATGATCTCCGCCGGGGTCGGGTCCTGGGCAAAATGCCTCAGCATGGGTCCCATCAATCCAACATCCGCCAGTGACGGTCGATGGCCCAGGACAAAGGGTCGGTTTTGCAGCGCCGTGCTCATCAGGGTCAGTATGCGATGGTAGCCGGCTTCAACATGCGCGCGGGTTGACGAGGTCACCCCGTCATTAACAACAAAGCCGGTAAGCTGACGCTTTTTAACCATACGCCGGCGCAGTAGTCGCGGTAGCTTGAGGTGACGGGTCTGTTCATCCGCCAGGATTCTGCTCAACAGCTCCCGGTCGTGATCGTAGCTCCAGCGGTAGTGCATCGCCGCGCGCCATAGCCATTCGTCTGCATAGTCTTCAATCAGGTTTGCACAGAAGGCGACGACCGGGTCTGCGGGCAGAAT
>JBCCUW010000481.1:0-3538 GCA_039196385.1 Pseudomonadota bacterium | reverse complement strand
CGCGATAGACACGCAGACCAATGTCGTGCACGGCAACCGCAGCGCGATCGTGTTTGGCTCCGTTAACCGCAATTTTGAATTTGCGCGGTAGCCAATCGAATTCCGGGTGATTGGTGGACCATTGGCGAATCAGTTCACAATAGGGGCGCGGGTCGATATCTTCGTCTGCGGCGGCACCGGCGAATTCGTCCGTGGTGACGTTACGGATACAGTTGCCACTGGTCTGGATCGCATGCATATCGACACTGGCCAGATCTTCCAGAATGTCGGGCACTTCAGCCAACTCAGGCCAGTTGTACTGCATATTCTGCCGCGTGCTCAAGTGACCATAACCGCGATCGTAGTGGCGGGCGATGTGTGCCAGCATGCGTAGTTGATTGCTGCTCAGGGTGCCATAGGGCACCGCCACCCGCAGCATGGGCGCCAGTCGCTGTATGTACAAGCCGTTGCGCAACCGCAGTTGCAGAAATTCTTCTTCGGACAGCTGACCATTGAGATAACGTTGGGTCTGCTCGCGGTAATGGGCTACCCGTTCGTTCACAAACTTTCTGTCGAAATTGTCGTATTGATACATAGGACCGTCGTAATCGCCTTAGTTTTCAATCAATTAACAGGCGCGGCACATTACCAGGCTGCAGCCTTAGCGACAATGTGTTAGGGGAAATAAGCTTAGTTCGCGAACGTTTTAGGTTATGTAGTTCAAGAGAGTGAATTTTGTCCACAAGTTCAATGCAAGCGGGGCCTAATCTGGACTATAATCCGCGCGCAATTTGAGCGACCACATAGGACCCCGGAGTGAGTGACGCAACCGAGCAGCCCCAAGACGACCTGGACGAAGCGCAGTCTGATAGCCGCGCTGATACCAAGGCCATTCTGATTATATTTATCACGGCAGTCGTGTTCGCCGTGCACTACGTGTCAGGCTTTTCCTTCGACTTTTAGGCGCGCTTATTCATAAGCTTACGCTTAAGCCCATCACTTACGCTTGCACCTGTTAATACATCTTATGCCGGTGAGTGCATGAGATAGTGCTTCAGTCCAACAGCGGGCGCAGCAGTTGGGTCGCTTCCGCCTCCGTCAGCCCCTTGCGTTGGGCGTAGTCCGTTAGTTGATTCTGGTCTATCTTACCCACGCCGAAGTAACGGCTCTCAGGGTGTGAGAAATACCAGCCGCTAACTGCGGCGGCTGGCGCCATGGCGAAACTCTCCGTCAGCGTAATACCGCTATGTTCCGTGGCGTTTAGCAGCCTGAACAACGTTTGTTTTTCGCTGTGTTCAGGGCAGGCCGGATATCCGGGAGCGGGCCGGATACCCTGGTATTGCTCTTTGATCAGCGCCTGGTTGTCCAGATCTTCGGTATCAGCATAACCCCAGGCGTGCTGGCGCACGTGGGCGTGCAGATATTCTGCAAACGCCTCGGCCAGGCGATCTGCGAGTGCTTTAATCATAATGCTGGCATAGTCATCATCTGCATGTTCCGCAACAATGTCGTCACAGTGCAATCCAGCTGTTACCGCAAATCCACCGATGTAATCCGCCACGCCCCGGGGTGCGATAAAATCAGCCAGACTGTAGTTTGGTGCGGCGTCATCCGGCTTGGGCGTCTGTTGTCGGAGGTGATGCAGCGTGGCAATAACTTCTGCGCGATGTTCGTCAGCGTACACCTCCAGGTCATCACTGCCGACCCGGTTACACGGCCACAAACCGTAAACTCCGCGTGCCTGCAGACGCCCATCTTCAATCAGATATTGAAGCATTTCCTGCGCGTCGCTGAACAGTTGCGTGGCGGCTTCGCCAACCACGTCGTCCTCAAGAATTTTCGGATATTTACCGGCCAGCTCCCACGTCATGAAGAACGGCGTCCAGTCTACGAAAGGCAGCAGCTCTGTCAGACTGGGCGCAATGGTCTGTACGCCCAACTGTCTTGGGACTGGTGGCTCATAACCGCTCCAGTTCAATGCTGCCGCGTTGGCCCGGGCGTCACCCAGATCCAGGAAGGCGCGCTTCTGGCGGCGGGCATTGACCCGGTTGCGTACCGTGGCGTAGTCGCTGCGAACGTCAGCGACATAAGCTTCGTTCTCGGCACTCAGCAGAGCGCTGGCGGTGTTCACTGCCCTGGAGGCGTCCGTGACGTACACGGTGGCCCCCTTGTCGTATGCCGGTTCAATTTTCACCGCAGTGTGCGCTTTGCTGGTGGTGGCGCCGCCGATCATCAGGGGGATATCCAGATCCAGCCTTTGCATTTCCGACGCAACATGAACCATTTCGTCCAGTGACGGTGTAATCAGACCCGACAGACCAATCGCCTGGGCGTCTTCATCAATGGCGGTTTGCAGGATCTTTTCTGCCGGTACCATCACGCCAAGGTCAATGACTTCGTAGTTATTACATTGCAGCACCACGCCCACAATGTTCTTCCCGATGTCATGTACGTCACCTTTTACCGTGGCCATGACGATCTTGCCCTTGCTCTGTTGTGCCGCGCCTTTTTCCTCTTCGATAAACGGCACCAGATGGCCGACCGCCTGTTTCATCACGCGTGCACTTTTTACCACCTGGGGAAGGAACATCTTGCCGCTGCCAAATAGATCACCCACCACACTCATGCCGTCCATGAGCGGCCCTTCAATAACGTCGAGTGGTTTGTCTGCCACCAGGCGCGCAGCTTCAGTGTCTTCAATAATGTGGTCAGTGATTCCTTTCACCAGCGCATGTGACAGGCGCCCGGACACATCGAGGTCGCGCCAGGCAAGATCTTCCGCCGCGTTGTTGTCTTTGACTGAGGCAGACACCGACTGGGCAATCTCCAGCAGCCGTTCAGTAGCGTCCGCGCGACGGTTGAGTACCAGGTCCTCAACGCGTTCACGCAGATCATCGGAGAGATCCGCGTAAATACCCAGCTGACCGGCGTTCACGATGCCCATGGTCATACCCGCCTGAATCGCGTGATACAGGAACACGGTGTGAATGGCTTCGCGCACGGGATTGTTGCCGCGAAAGGCGAACGAGACGTTGCTCAAGCCGCCGGAGGTGCTGGCGCCAGGCAGGTTGGTATGGATCCACTTCACCGCGTTAATGAAGTCGACCGCATAGTTGTTGTGCTCTTCGATGCCGGTGCCGATCGCGAAGATGTTGGGGTCAAAAATAATGTCGCCGGCCGGCAGGCCAACCTGCTCAGTGAGAATGCGGTAACTGCGTTCGCAGATTTCAATTTTGCGCTGATAGGTATCCGCCTGACCGTCTTCATCAAACGCCATCACCACTACCGCTGCACCATAGCGGCGACAGAGGCGGGCGTGTTCGATAAAACTGGTTTCACCTTCTTTGAGGCTGATGGAATTGACGATGGCTTTGCCTTGCACGCACTGCAGACCGGCTTCGATGATGCTCCACTGACTGGAGTCGATCATGATCGGCACGCGCGCGATATCCGGCTCAGACGCGATCAGATGGAGAAACTCGACCATGGCTGCCGCGCCGTCGAGCATGCCTTCGTCCATATTGATATCAATCACCTGGGCGCCGTTTGCAACTTGTTG
>JBCCUW010000480.1:0-3540 GCA_039196385.1 Pseudomonadota bacterium | reverse complement strand
GCGAGGCGCTGTTGGGTGGCAGCCAGCAAGCTAATATCTTTATGCTTGGATGCGCGTATCAGAATGGTCGGATACCCCTGACGCTGGCCAGCATTGAACGGGCGATAAACTTAAACGGCGTCGCCGTGCGCGACAATCTGTGCGCTTTCCATATGGGCCGACTGGCGGTGGCCAATGCGGCGCATCTGCAAAGGGTGCGTCATGAGTCCGAGCAAGTAACCGGGTCTACGTTCACTCAGGAACCTAACGCGCCTCTGCCACTTGATGAACTGCTCGAAAAACAGGCCGGGTTTTTGCTGGAGTATGCTGATGCAGCCCTGGCCAGCCGCTATCGACGAATGGTCGCGAAAGTGGCTGCTGCAGAGCAGCAACTGCAGGCTGGGTCCGCTCAATTAACCCGGGTGGTGGCCAATAACTACGTCCGGGTGCTGGCAGCCAAAGACGAGTTTGAGGTGGCGCGTCTTTACCAGGACAAAGCGTTTGCCGCCACACTCGATCGGCTGTTCCAACCGGGCGCGCGGTTGACGTATCTTATGGCCCCACCCTTGCTGGGGGAGCGCAAGCGTCGTTTTGGCCGATGGATGCGCCCGCTGCTGGGTCTGCTGGCGCGCTGCAAGGGGTTGCGCGGCACCGTGTTGGACCCGTTTCGCTTTACCCGCGAACGGCGGCGCCATGCTGAAGTGGTGAGTCATTTCGAAGCGCTGGTTGCGCAAGTGTTGCCGGAGCTGACCTTACAAAACCGTCCTACCGCAATTGCACTGCTCAGTTTTCCCCAACGCGTGCGTGGCTTCGGTCACGTTAAACAGCGGCAGTGGGAGGCAGCACTGGCTAAAGAACAGGTCCTGTTGCGCCAGTTCTTTGCGCCACCCCTACCGGTTAAGGTGTTTGATCCAAAAGAGCTTGCCGCCTGAGCTCATTGCTGGGGCATTCGTGTTCGACGCCGGGCTTGCCTGGCGCTATAATTCTGCGCCGTTTCAGTCTGTACCACACAGGCAGCGAGTCCATACAGGAGATACCGTTGAAATTCAGTGCCGCTATAGCAACAGTTCTGGTCGTTGTCGCTGGTTGGGTCTACGCCCTGCCCCCGGGAACCAACGATGAGATATCTGCCCGATTGGAGCCGTTCGGCGTGGTGTGTCGCAGCGGCGATGATTGTGGCGCTTCCACGGCGGCAGCCAGCAGTGGTCCGCTGAGCGGTCAACAGGTTTATGATCAATTCTGCTTCGCTTGCCACGCCAGTGGTGTAGGTGGTGCTCCCCTGCTGGGGGACACGGCTGGTTGGGGCGATCGAGTAGATAAAGGTATGGATGCCCTCATGGACAGCACCATTAACGGCATTAACGCCATGCCGGCCAAGGGTACGTGCATGAACTGTTCCGATGACGAATTGGGTCTGGCTGTGCAGTACATGCTGGATCAGCTATAGCGGCAGCAACCGTGATCAATTTTGGCCTGACCTGAACAAAGATCAAGCCACGCCTTTTTCCCAGTCCAGACTTCGAAATGTCAGCGCCTCTGCCAGATGATCCGTGGTAATGGTCGCGCTGTCCGCAAGATCCGCGATCGTTAGCGCAATCCGCCATAACTTATGAAAACTCCGAGCTGATAGTTGGTGGCGACGTATCGCCTGCTGCAGAAACGCCTGTGATACCGAAGCGGCGCGCATATGCATTTTGAGCTCGTGCCCGGCTATGTTGGCGTTGGTACTTTGCTGGCGGGCCATTTGTCTACGTCGCGCTTGGTCAATCTGCGCGCGCTGGGTGGCGGGGTGAGCAGTTTCCGCGCCTTTTGCTGGTGCGGCCAGTTTGGCTAGCACGTGTTCAGCCAACGCGGGCACGCGCACCTGTATATCGATGCGATCAAGCAGTGGCCCTGAGATTCGGCTTTGGTAGCGCTGTACCTGCGCGTGGCTGCAGCGGCAGGCATCCTCGCGGCAGATTCTGCCAGCCGGACAAGGGTTCATTGCGGCAAGCAGTTGAAAACGGCACGGAAAGGTTACTTTGTATTGAGCGCGGGAAAGCACCGCCTGCCCGGTTTCAATGGGTTCGCGCAGCAGGTTCAGAGCGGCAGGTTTGAAATGGGGCAGCTCATCGAGAAACAAAACCCCGTGGTGGGCCAGGGCAGCTTCACCTGGCGTGGGCGGGTTGCCGCCGCCAATGAGAGCCGGAGCACTCGCTGAGTGATGGGGATCGCGAAAGGGTGCAAGATGATAATTGCTGCGCTTCAGTCCGGCTGCAGAGTAGATTGCTGCAACTTCCAATGCCTGTTCTGTGTTCAATGGAGGCAGCAGGGTGCGGAAATTACGCGCCAACATGGTTTTGCCAGTGCCGGGTGGGCCAACCATCAGTATGTGGTGGCCTCCGGCGGCAGCAATCTGCAAAGCACGCTTAGCGGTTTGCTGACCCAGCACCGTGTTTGTGTTCAAAGGCGCCGTTGCTTGGACTTCGCTCTGTGGGGCTGGCACCGGCATTGCCTTGCCCTCGCGCAAATTGTCTGTCAGCTGCCGCAGGTTGTCTGCCAGTCCTGCTTGCAGGCTTGAACTAATTGCAAGCTCTGCACTATTTGCGAGCGGTAGAACCACGTGGCGCCCTGCGCGGCTGGCGGCCATGGCGCACGTGACTGCGCCGGTGACCTTGCGTATTTCGCCAAACAGGCCGAGTTCCCCAACAAATTCATAGTCAGCCAGGGACACCGGCAGTTGCCCTGTTGCGCTTAACAGGCTGATCGCCATAGGCAAGTCGAAACCGGTGCCCGACTTGGCCAGATCAGCAGGCGCCAGATTGAAAATTATATTACCGTCGGGGTATTCGAACCCTGTCGCGAGCAGGGCGCTTTTTATCCGGTCCCTGGCTTCGCGTACGGCGCCCTGTGGTAAACCAACAATGGTGGTGCCGGGCAAACCTCGCGCTACGTGGCATTCCACGTCAACAGCGTGGGCGGTCATGCCTAAAAGTGACCGGGTATGGACGATAGCGCGGCCTTTTTGCCGTGGTGAACGCATGCAGCTGCCGGGTTGTATGCAAGCGCTCAGTCTGCTTCGTGACTGATTCTGGTGCATACCAGACATCAATTCTCAGACTTTGAAGAGATTCGCCCCAACATGGTGCGTGATACGCCCCAATTTGGCGCAACATGTTTCTCCACTTTTTGAGGTAAGCCTATATCTAACTGATTTCCAAGGTAAAAATCGTTGGCACGCTTAGTGCACTAGTCCACCTTGCGGAAAACGCAAACTGAAAAATAGAAAAACGTTTTCATCACCATTTTTATAACTTAAGGGGTTATTAATGAAATCAACAAGCATGCTTGCTCAACGCGTGAGAGCAGCTTTGCTGGGGGGAGCACCTGCAGCCGTGGTTGCAGCGAAAGTTTTCGCTGTATCCAAAACTCTCTGATTATAAGAAAATTTGAGAATGCGAATGTACATGATCTTCCACGAACGTGTCAGCGCATCCTCAACCAGGAGAATTTAATGAAACTTATTACTGCAATTATCAAACCATTCAAATTAGACGATGTTCGCGAGGCATTGTCTGAGGT
>JBCCUW010000479.1:0-3542 GCA_039196385.1 Pseudomonadota bacterium | reverse complement strand
GCATCTTTGCGTTGCTGCTCGTCCGTCAAGGTCGCGATGTATTTGGTGATGCTGGCCTTGTTCTTTGTGGTTTTAATTTGCGCCATTCTTAATGTCGTTAAGCCGCTCTGTTCCGTTGGACCGATCAGATAAACCTACAACGGTGTACTTTCGCGTACCACCGCCATGGATCGCTCAGTCTGCCAGCCCTGTACCGGATCTTTCCAGTAGAACATATAAATATCCAGTCGAAGTTGAGATCCTGGCTCGTTGCTGTCCTCTTTTGGGGTATACGTCAGTGTGCCGTCGACCAGCACAAAAGCCCGATCGCCACTGATATGAATCTCCAGTGGTTTCATCGCTGCCTGCATATCGAACGCCAGGGTTTTAAATCGTTCCTCCAACTGATCCAGTCGTTCCTGCCGGCTGAAGGTCGACACTATCTCTTGTCCGGAGCCGAACAGCGTCATATTGATCAGATCCGCGGTCACGGCGGTGCCATACAGCGCGGGATCCCTTGTCGACAGAGCCTCAGCAACCCGTTGGATACTTTCCCTGATGCCATCCTCATCGCTCATGGATTGTGTTTCTGCAATTACTGCGGCAGTTTGGCAGGTCGCCAGCAGCATACACAGCTTGGCTATTCGTTTGATTGTTTGTCGCATAAGGTTGCTCTCGAGTGTTTCTCGCTGAGTTGTTGGGCTTCAGTCAAACAATGCAGTGTAGCGCCGCTGCATTTCTTCCGGATCGACGTCTTCAATTGAATGCCCGATCAACCAGTCGTACCCGAAAGGGTCTCGAATGGTGCCGGATCGTTCGCCAAAAAACTGATTGGCCGGTTCACGAATCAGTGTTGCACCGGCGGCCACCGCCGCGGCGATACACTCATCAGCATCGTCCACGTGTATGTGAATAATAAATGTTCCCGGGTTGGTCGGGTTCGGCGCGTGCACGTCCATTTCTGGAAATTCATCGGAAATGTAGAACTCGGCTTCGCCGATGACAAGCTCCGCGTGGCCAATTCTGCCGCTTGGCTCAACCAGCCGGTAGCGTTCGACGGCGCCGAAAGCTTGTGCGTAGAAATTGATAGCCGCTGAAGCATCAGCAGCGCGCAGGTAAACAATGAGTTCGTGGATGTTCAAAGCGATTCTCCAACTGACCTTTTTCTGGATGTTCGCTCAGAATGCGCTAAGCCGTATTGCATAAATTTGACCTCAGCGCAGGATGTGCAACGGAGCGCGCCGAGCGCTGCCAGCGTAAACAGACGGGGTCACACCCGTTAGAGCTTTGAACTCACGATTGAAATGCGGTTGATCGGCGTACCCGGAACTCAGAGCGACATCTGACAATGATATCCCTTGCCTGTGATGCAGCTTTGCAAGCCCAGACTGCATTCTCAGTAGGCGTTGATAGTATTTCGGGGATACACCAACACCCAGCGTGAACAAATGATTGAAGTGTCGGTGACTGATTCCGGATGCTTTCACCAGATCGCTGACTTTGGTTTCAAGATTCAGATGACCGAGCGCGTTGCTGACGATTGGATGCACCGATGACGTAACCAGATTAAGCAAAAAGTCCTCAAACAGGCAAAGTCTAGTCTCCAAGCCAGGCGCTTCGCTGAGTTGATCGATGAGCGACCCGGTTTTTGGCGCGCTGATAACCGCGTCGAGAGGGGTAACAGCACTTGTGAAATTGCTGGCATTGTAGTGAGTCAAAGCCGGTAATGCGCCTGGCACCAACACGGCTCCCACCGCGCGCGTGCAGTTACGTTCTTTGATAATCGGGCGCGTCTGAATACCTTCAATGACGCCTGGTCCCACCGTATTTGCCGTACCGTCGGCGTCAATCAGCTCCACCGCGGTCCCATCGAAGCGAATCACGATACAGACGTCTTTGTTCGGCAGGGTTATTTCCTGGCCACCGCACGCACTCGGCTCCCGTTCGCTGACCCAAATAGATTGGATGTACGGTTGGAGTTCGATTCTAGGCGCTCTTTGCAGCATCTGGCCTCCCATACCTGCGCATGCTACCAGTTCAACGCGTTACTGCAATTTGCCCGTTAGGGTGCTTGATTGTGTCAAGCAGAAGGGATGTGTTCCAAACGCCTGCGGACTTCGCTGACAAATATCGGTATCACAGTGGCATCGTGGAGCAGATGCGCTGTATGAAACGCGCCCTGCAAACCCGAGAGAAGCAAAGTACTCTCCCTTGAAGCTGCAGACTTGGATAAGCCAGCTTCCATCAGGTTGCGCTCGAACCACCTCAGGTAGGTTTGGTAAACTTTTGGCACCGACCTGTGAAATTCTGCTCCTGCTTCCAGCAGCATGTCTGCAGACAATCCAGCGATGGGGCAGCCCCACTCAACATAGTTTTCCGTACGCATTTCGATGTGATTAAAGAAAGCGCGTAGCCGGTCCAGGGGAGGCAGTTCGTCCATTGACGCGAAGATGCCAGTAATTTCATCGTCACAATGCGACAACACTGCCGCTGCCAGCGCTTTTTTGGTTTTAAAATAGTAGTACAGGTTGCCCTGATTCATTTCGCAAGCGGTGGCGATCTCGGCCAGCGAAACCCTCATGTAACCTTTCTGGTGAAACAGTTGGGATGCTTTTGCAACGACTAAAGCTCTCTTCTGCTGTCCTTTGATCACAAACTGGTGTCCGAATGATGTGCTTAAGCGCTATTGTTTCATTATAAGTTGGATAACCAACTTATTTTGACCATATTCTCAGCGCGGCTGACAATCAACATGGAGAAGTGGCTGATGATTTCGGGGGAGTGTTTCTGTGGAGAGATTAAGTTCGAAATCGATGGTGTGCTGGGGCAGACGACCTCGTGTCATTGTTCTCGCTGCCGCAAAGCATTCAGTGCTCAGGCTTCTGCTGCTGCCCGGGTAGAGCCGGGGCAGTTCCGCTGGGTTGCTGGTGCAGATAAGCTGGCTTCGTACGTCGGGGAGCATGGATTCGGCATCGGCTTTTGCAGCAGATGTGGCTCGACGTTGTGCACGCTGTATGAAGGGGCGGTGTACCAGGTGACCTTGGGCTGTGTAAACGGAGACCCGCAGGTGGGGATCGACAGGCACATCTTTGTTGGCTCCAAGGCGGCTTGGGAAACCTTTCCTGAGGATCTTCCACCGGGTACGGCGGCTTATGCAGAAGGCCCGACGGCTGATGATGCGGCACCTGCTTAACCAGGCTGCCTTAATCTCTCACATCGTCTCAGGCGTCTGCGTATCAGCCATAAGCTGGATCATGGTGGCGTGCAGTTCTTTAAGGCGATAGTCATACGAATACGGTAGCTGACCGTCCAGCACAAATTCATGTAGCAAAGCCTGACCCGCCCGGGCAATCAGCGCGCCCTTCAGATCAGCCTTTTTCCTGCTCATCCCGGCTGTGTGAAGATGGCTGGACAGCGTCTTTTCCATCACTTCGTCAAATGCCCGCAGGCGTTCCTGTAAAGCCCGAGGGCGGGGTGCTTCAGCGTACAGAAAGCGGTGTAAGTCAGGTTTTTCCCGGTGCAGAGCCAGCGCTTCTTCCAGTACAACTTTGATTTGCTGTTCG
>JBCCUW010000478.1:0-3556 GCA_039196385.1 Pseudomonadota bacterium | reverse complement strand
GTTAGGGCTGGGGTGTCAATATGATGACTGTGCTAGGGCTGGGGTGTCAATATGATGACTGTGTTGGGGCTGGGGTGTCAATATGATGACTGTGCTACGCTGGACCTGGCCACTCCGACCGCTACAATACCGCCTCGCGCGACTATTTGAACATTATGAACACAACCGCCTCAGACCCCACTTTCCAGGCTATCAGTGAAGCCAGCAAATGGCTGCAGGGCCGGATTATCGGCCAGCAGACCCTGATCCAGCGCCTGCTGATGGCGTTACTGTGCGGCGGTCACCTGCTCGTGGAAGGCGCGCCTGGCCTGGCCAAAACCCGCGCGATCAAAGAGCTCGCTGAGGTCGTCGAAGGTGACTTTCACCGCATCCAGTTCACCCCGGATCTGCTGCCCAGCGACATCACGGGTACAGAGATATTTCGGCCCGAAGACGGCTCGTTCAAATTCCAGCAGGGCCCGATTTTCCACAATCTCATTCTTGCTGATGAAATCAACCGCGCACCCGCCAAAGTACAGTCTGCATTGCTGGAAGCCATGGCAGAGCACCAGGTGAGCATCGGGCGCGAAACATTTCCGTTAGCGGACTTGTTTCTGGTAATGGCTACCCAGAATCCGATTGAACAGGAAGGCACCTACCCACTGCCTGAAGCGCAGCTGGACCGGTTTCTGATGCATGTGGAAGTGGCTTATCCCGACGCGGACGCTGAAGCTCGGATTCTACATCTGGTGCGTAACGAATCCGGTCACGGAGCGGCAGCACCCGCGCCGCGCAAGGTGCCTCAGCAGCTCATTTTCAGCGCGAGGCAAGCGATGCTGGACCTGCATATGGCGCAACCGGTGGAAGACTATATTGTGGCGCTGGTCATGGCGACGCGCCGCCCAAGTGATGATCTGAGCCGCTGGATCGACTACGGCGCCAGCCCCCGCGCCACCATTGCGCTGGATATCTGCGCTCGGGCGCTGGCCTGGCTGGAAGGTCGTGACTTTGTTGCGCCAAGTGATGTCCAACAGGTTGTCCATGATGTATTACGCCACCGCCTGATCCTCACTTTTGAGGCGGACGCCCAAGGCATCAGCACCAATCAGGTGATCGACACCCTGATTGCCCAGGTACCTGTACCCTAACAGCCTGGCGCGGTATGCAATCCATCCACAATGACGCAGTCATTCAAGGGGCCTATGTCAGCCTCGAGCAACTGCTGTCACTGCGGCACCAACCCGACCATGCAAGCAGCGCCCATTCAAAAGTAGTCGGTAACCGCGCCGGCCAGAAACTCTCCAAAATCAAAGGCCGTGGCGTCGACTTTGCGGAAGTCAGACCCTATCAACCGGGTGATGACATACGCGCCATCGACTGGCGCGTCACCGCGCGCAAGAACAAGCCGCACACCAAAATATTCCGCGAAGAGCGGGAACGCCCCACAATTATTGCCGTGGACCAGTCGCAGAACATGTTTTTCGGCTCTAAGGTGCGGCTCAAGTCGGTCACTGCTGCCGAGTTGGCGACGCGTATCGCCTGGCAGAATCTGGCTGCGGGTGATCGCGTGGGGGGCATTGTCATCGGCAATCATGATCAGGCTCTGCACAAACCCTACCGAACAACAAAGTCAGTCGCCCGCTTTCTGCACGACATCAGCCGTTTTAACAACCAGTTGAGCAACTCGTTGGCTACCCTGTCAGCCAACGAACTGGCGCAAAACATGAACGAGGGCATGCTGCGCATTCGGCGCTTGAGCCGCAACAACTATCGCATTTTTGTCATCAGCGATTTTGCCTACAGTCTGACCTTCTGGCAGGAGCACCTGCACCAACTCGCGCGACACAATCAGGTAGTACTGGTCCACGTTTACGATCCACTGGAAGAAGAGCTGCCACCCACGGATCATTATGCGGTGACTGACGGGCAGGATCGGCTGCAGTTCTATAGCGGCGATCGCCAGTTACGCGACAAGTACCGGCAACGACACGCCAAACGCATCCAGGCCCTGCAGGAAATCTGTCTGCACGATGCCATGAGCTATATCGCGGTCCGCACCGAGACCAGCCAACTACAGAATATGTCCTGGGTATAGGCATGCAGGCAGATCCACTACAGCAACTTCGCGACATCCACCTGCCTGCTGATCCGGGATGGTGGCCACTGGCAGCTGGATGGTGGGTATTGGCAGTGCTGACAATCGTACTGCTCATCTGGAGCGGTTGGACTATCTGGCGCCACCTGGCACGACAACGGCCCCTGCGCCTGGCGCGACGGCATTTGCACAAGCTGGTCGAGCAATGGCAAGCTGAAAACCTCACTTCAATCCAGTTTGCCCACGCCTGCAATGAGTTACTAAAGCGGCTACTGGTCAGAAGCCTGAACCAGCAACAGTTTGCGGCTGCCAGCGGTGGTCAGTGGTTAGCGCAGTTGGACCAGCTTGGTCGTGGTGAGTTTTTTGCCGAAGGGCCCGGGCAAATTCTTGGCGACCAACGTTTTCAACCCGGTGCCGAGTGTGATGTACAGGCTTTACACAAAGGCCTGTCGCAATGGCTGGACGACCTTAACGTCAACGAGCTGCGCAAGGAGCAAGAGCGATGATCGAATGGCTCTGGCCCTACGTGTTCCTGGCGGCGCCTCTACCGTTATTGGTGCGCCTGGTCTGGTCAACCCGTGAGCGCAAACAGGCGGCATTGCGTGTACCCAACCTGAACACATTTAATGAAGTTGCAGTCGCCACCTCACGCGAAAACCCGACCACCCGCATCAAACTGGCCTTATTGTGGCTGGCATGGCTACTTCTCGTGACAGCGGTGGCTCGACCCCAATGGACCGGGGACCCCATCACTCTGCCCACCACGGGCCGGGATCTGATGCTGGCCGTCGATATATCCGGCAGCATGGCCACCGAAGATATGGAGGTGAACGGCCAGCTGGTAGACCGGCTCAACGTGGTTAAAGCTGTGGTCAGCAATTTTGTGGATGCCCGCAAAGGAGACCGAATCGGACTGGTGCTGTTTGGTACTAACGCGTACCTGCAGGCGCCGCTCACCTTTGATACCACCAGCGTTAATCGACTGTTGATTGAAGCACCTGTCGGCATCGCCGGCGGCAAAACTGCGATTGGTGACGCCATCGGACTGGCGGTAAAAAGGCTGCGTCAACGCCCTCAGGAAGACAAAATTCTGGTGCTGCTGACAGACGGTGCGAATAACGTTGGCGAAGTAGATCCCGACAAAGCTGCGGAACTTGCCGCGTTTGATGGCATCAAAATTTATACCATCGGGGTTGGCGCCGACGAAATGCGCGTACCGAGTCTGGGCTTTCTTGGCTCGCGGATTACCAATCCTTCTGCGGACCTGGATGAGGATACGCTGCGACACGTGGCACAGGTCACCAACGGGCGCTACTTCCGCGCTCGCGACACCCAGGGGCTGCAACAGATTTACGCCGAAATTGACGCACTTGAACCTATCGATCAGGACCCGGAAACCTACCGACCCGTGCAGGCCTTGTATTTCTGGCCGCTGGCACTGGCCCTGCTGACATTTGTCAGCCTCCTGCTTATGGACTTTCC
>JBCCUW010000477.1:0-3556 GCA_039196385.1 Pseudomonadota bacterium | reverse complement strand
TGACGGTCCTGCATGTAGCCAACCAGGATGCCGTTTTCGATCAATACAGTGCGTTGGGTCTGCTGACCCTCATCGTCGATCGACAGAGAACCTCGGCGGCCAGCCATACTGCCATCGTCTACGATGGTGCAGAGTGGTGACGCGACTTGTTCACCAATGCGATTGGCGTACATCGAGCTGCCTTTGCGATTAAAGTCTCCTTCCAGGCCATGCCCTACAGCTTCGTGCAACAGAACACCGGGCCAGCCGGGACCCAGCACCACCTGCATCGGACCAGCTGGCGCTTCCACCGCCTCCAGATTAACCAGCGCCATCCGCACGGCTTCACGCGCCAGATCATCCGCCCAGTCACCCGTCAACTCGTCCAGACCCCGGCGACCGCCACCACCGGCATTGCCCCGTTCGCGGCGGCCACCCGATTCAACAATGACGGAAATATCCAGCCGCACTAACGGCCTGACATCAGCCCCCAGTGCACCGTCACTGGCCATCACCAGCATGACATCGTGATTGGCAGAGATGCGTACGTTGACTTCTTTAACCCGCGGATCGGCTTGTCGAGCAACCTGGTCGAGGCGTTGCAGCAGTGCCACCTTGGCAACTTCATCCAGGCTGCTTATCGGGTTCTGTGGACCATACAGCGCTGGCGCACTGGCCACCTGAAAGCCAGCGGCAGATCTGCTCTGGCCCTTATCAGCAATGGTCCTGGCCGCTGCGGCGGCATCACGCAAACCGTCCGCGCGAATATCCTCGCAATAGGCAAAGCCGGTTTTTTCACCCGCAAGCGCGCGCACACCAATGCCGGCATCAACGGAAAAACTCCCATCTTTGACAATGCCGTCTTCGAGTCCCCAGGACTCTGAGCGTACTTTTTGAACATAAACTTCGGCAAAATCCACCTGATGACCCAGCATACTGTCAATCGCGCCCTGCAGATCCTGCTGCGCAATATCTGTGGCGGCCAGCAGGCTGTCCTGCGCCAATTCAAGGGTTTCACTCATGTTTGTTCCTACAACTTGCCTGGTGTCATATCTGGTATCCGGCCACGGCTTGCACCGCCGCCAGCTGGCCAATTCTACACGCTCATATCTACAGGCTCATAGGGGAAGTTGCGTTCGCAGACGAGACACTATTCACCGGGCGCATTCAGCGGCAGCGTCTGGGCATTACCCAGCGTCGCGTCCTGCACGGTGCCAGCGGGGTCGCCAGCTGGGGTATTCAGTTCAGCAGGATCTTCACCAGGTGCTGAATCGCGCATGGAACGATCCCATAAACTGACAAACTGTACCTTGGGTTCATCCAAGGTGCCGGAAACTTCAAACTTGGCACTACTGAATTGTTTGATCGGATTACGCAGCACGCGCTCTCCCACCAGCACGCCCAGACCGGCCAGGGGATTCGCCAACGCCAGATAAACACCGTACCAGGGTAAGCTGTTGCTCACCGGCAGAGTCACGATCATTTCGTTGTCCAGTTGCCCGGTATCCAGGTTAACCCGGCCGCCAACCTGAAAAATTCCGGAAGAGCTGTCTACCAGCATGGGTTCAACAAACCTCAAGGTACCTGCATCCAATTCCACCTGAGCTTCGATGGTATCGAAGCTGATCCCGCTGCCCACGACATCGGAAAAATCAAAACTGATGCGCTTCGCTATCTTTGAAAAATTAATGAGGCTGAGAATACGCAGGCCACCCTGACCGCCTTCAACTTCAAGAAAGCGTCCATCCGAGGCGTTTAACTCAAGCTGGCCGACCAACTCAAGCAGGTTCAAGTTAGCGGGCGAGCCGGGCCAATGCGCATCCGCACCCATGGTTGCAGCGGTCGTCTGCAGGCTGGCTGCGTAACCCCATTGCGGTAAGGTCTGTTCCAGATCATCCAGTTTCATCGACCCGTTGAAGCTGGAGCGATTAGTCGCCAGGTCCCAGACAATGCGGCTGTCGTGGAAGTGCACACCATTCACTTCAGCGACAAAAGGCGCCATTACCAGCCTGTCTTCTTCGGGTTGCAGAGTAAACTGCCAGCTGCCAAAAGGCTGCTCACCCAGATCCAACCGTGCCACCCTGACGTCTGCGGCGGGCAGCGATCGACCCACCTCCACCGACAGGGGATCTTGCGCAACAACACTGTCTTCGGCTTGCGCCAGCGCAGCTGCACCGTTATCCACGGGCAGCCCCGCCTGCACAGCCGCTGTTGCCGCAGCCGGGAGCGCCAGGTAGTCCAGGTCAATCTGCAGTCGCCCCTCAGCCGGCACCAGCACTTCACCTTGCAGCTGTGCGCCCGCGAACTGGAATGCCAGATCAGTCCCACGCTGGCTACCGCTCAGCGCCAACTGAGGAAAGCTCAATTCATCGACAACAAACTCTTCCACCGCCAGATTTCGCAGGGTCCAGTCCACCGGCAAAGCAAAGGATTCGCCGTCGGTGCCCACCCATTCACCAAGATCCAGCTGCGCCATGCGCCCGCTGATCAGTATTGCCTGGTCTTCACGGGCAGTCATGGGCGGCGGTTGGTTGATGCCTATGGCGCCACCTTCAATGCCATCACCCACATGGAGCCAGCCATTGGTGGTCTGGTACTGCCAGCGTAGACTCTGATAGTCACTGAGGAATTGGACGTCCAGTTCCAGCGGTGCAGATGCCTCGGCGGACTTACCGAACTCGCCGGGTAACCCAACCTCTAAACCGGTCAAATCAGACGTCATAGCCAGGTTAGTGACGCCTCCACCAACGGCAATATTCAGTCGGCTTTTGAATGCAAAATCGCCCGTCAGCGGGGCCTGGCCCGTATACTCAATCAAGCCGTAAACATCTTCTGGTGTTGCCTTGCCATCAATATCAAACCACAACCAGTTATTATCGCTGGCGGCTGCAATCCGTGCCGGTTGAGCAAACACTTCAGCAACGAACCGACCGGTTAAGTGGTGGGGTAAGCGGAATCGTCCTGTGCCCTCCAGACTGGCTACCTGCATACGATACTCAGGCATGACCAGATCGACGCCAGCCAGCTCCAGATTCAGATTGACCGCGAGCGGCGGCGCCGTCGCGACGCGCCCAGTTGTCACGGCGGGAGCAGGCTGCTCCTTAAGCGGGACCACAAGCTCACCATCGAAACGCATCCTGCCCGCACTCTGCCAGCCCGGAGTAATAAAATTGAGGTTGTTCTGCAGCGGGCTGCCACGCACAAAGTCCAGAACCTGATCCCCATCCCCGGCGGCCTGCAAATCCAGGTCTGCATACAGTCCATTATCAACAATGGCGACACGCGTACCGCTCAGATCAATCCCCATCGTCTGTCCGCCTTGGACGTTTGCGCGAGTCACCGAGCCCGCCACGTGAACCTGTGCGGCAAGATCGGTCACCTGGGGCCAGGCCCGATCGTAGCGTACAACACCATCACTCAGCCGCGCCTGCAATTCGATGCGCCGACCGGGCACGCCAGGTTGCACATGCACCTGGCCATGATAGACAAACCGAGCATCATGGATGTGCCCGTCCTGCGGACCAAAAGCCAACCAGTCGCTGAGCTGTGGCGGGATTTTGTACGGGATGTACGTGCG
>JBCCUW010000476.1:0-3561 GCA_039196385.1 Pseudomonadota bacterium | reverse complement strand
GCAACACATCCATGAACGTAAGACGGGCCATGTTGCGACCGGCCAGGTAAAAAACAGTCAACACAGCCAGTACGCCAACAGCGCAGACCAGCAGCAGCTGTGACAGGGTAGCCACCCCATATTCCGTGGACTGCATGGCCAGGTACCAATAGGCCAGCGCACTCACTGATCCAGCAACCCACACCGGCCATCGCTGAATATCAAATTGCATAAAACTTGAAGGAAGTTTGCTGGTCAAAGTCGGTAACCTCTGTACCGGTATCGTCTGCATAGAGGCAGACGCGCATTAGGGCAACATATGTATAAAGACAAACGTATCGCCGTTGTGGTTCCGGCATACAACGAAGCACCCAGCATCGGCAAAGTGGTATCTGAACTGGTGGACCTGCACCACGCCGGACAGCCCCTGCTCGACCATGTTGTTGTCTGCGACAATGCATCCTCCGACGACACCGCAGAACTTGCAAGCCTGGCCGGTGCTCAGGTGGAGTACGAGCCCCTGCCGGGTTATGGACGCGCCTGTTTGCGCGCCATGGCTGCACTGCCCCCCTGCGACATTGTCGTATTTGTTGACGGCGACTACTCAGCCCATACCGACGAAATTCCCAAACTGCTGGATGCCTGTATTGCGGGCGCCGAACTGGTGATTGGTGCACGGCACGCCCAATTGCGCGAAGCCGGGGCACTGACCCCACATCAAATTCTGGGGAATCAGTTTGCCGCCTGGCTGTTACAGCGTACCTGGCATCAGCAGGTTACCGATCTGGGCCCCTTGCGCGCGGTACAGTGGCAAGCACTATGCGAATTGAATATGGCGGAACCCACGTTCGGCTGGACGATGGAAATGCAGGCTAAGGCAATGGCGATGGGTATGCAGGTGGCCGAAGTGCCTGTGCATACACGCTGCCGGATTGGTGTTTCCAAGGTGAGCGGTACCGTTCGCGGTTCGCTAGGCGCAACCTGGGGCATTCTGAGTACGTTTGCAAAAATTGCCTGGCAATTACCAGGGCCTGCCTTCAGCCGCCAATAACTCCGCCATCCACGCGTCGGATGGCCACAACACTGGGGCGCGGCGGCACCGTCGGATCAAAATCCGGCCACCGAGTTGTCGGTGACTCAAAGTACGCCCGCGGTCCATCACCGGGATGTTGAACAGATAGAAACAGGGTATGTCCATCGGGCGAAAATCTGGGACCACACACCTCAGCACCCACCGGTGCACGGAAAAAGGCATAACCCGTACCACGCAATGGACCCTGGGTTTCTATGCCCCACAACCCATCCGCAGCCCCGGTCTTCTCATTCCCATCTGTTGCGACCCACAACCGTCCCGCAGTGTCGAAGGCACAATTATCAGGACTACCAAACCAGCCATTCTCACTGGTTGCAGGGTTCCACACCGCCGCATAAGCAGGCTCGTTCGGATCGCCACATTGCAACAGGATTTCCCAGCGTCCGCGTTCGGCGCCGTGATCCCCACCCTCTGCGGTAATTTCGACGATGTGGCCAAAGGCGTTGTTGGGCCGAGGATTGGCCGCGTTTTCATCACCCGCCTGGCGCAGCGTATTGTTAGTGAGCATAACGTAAGCACGACCCGTGTTCGGCTGCGCCTCTACATCCTCAGGCCGATCCATCGGGGTTGCCTGTAGCAGGTCCGCAGCGCGACGCGCTTCTATGACTACATCAGCCTGGCTGCTGAAGCCGTTGGCCAGCGTCAGCGGGCCCTGGCCATGTACCATCGGCAACCAGAGCAGGTCACCGACTTCCTGAAATTGCGCAACATATAAAGTACCGTGATCCAACAGGCGCATGTTTGCCCCTCGATCAGCCGGATCGTAAGGCTCGTGGGAAACAAACTTGTACACGTACTCGAAGCGCTCGTCGTCACCCATGTAGACCACCACCCGGCCATCTGCTGCCAGGACCACTTCTGCACCCTCATGTTTAAACCGACCTAAAGCCGTACGTTTGACCGGTGTTGATTGAGGGTCCATCACATCAACTTCAACGACCCAACCGAAGCGGTTCGGCCCGTTGGGTTCGCGACTGATGTTAAACTCATTATCGTAGCGCCCCCACTGAAACCAGCCGCCTGGCACACCATAGCGTTGATGGTTGGGGGCTTCTGGCGCATCGCCAGGTAGTTCACCAAGGAAATAGCCATGGAAGTTCTCTTCCGCCATGAGGTACGTGCCCCAGGGCGTAATACCACCCGCACAGTTATTCAGGGTACCCATACTGCGTGTCCCCGTTGGTTCCGAGCTGATGGCTAATCGCTGATTACCCGCTGCCGGACCCGCAAAAGACATCGGTGATCCCTTGGCCATGATCCGCCGGTTATAGGGTGAGTCGAGTTGCACTTGCCATTGGCCGTTGATCTGCGCAATCTCAACTACGCTGCCACCGTGGGCCGCCATCTCTGCGGCGCAAACCGCTTCTGTCATCGAATTGGGATAGTCTGCGGCAACCCCCGGGAACATGAGCGCTGACGAGGTGTACTCGTGGTTCACACACAGCAAACCTCTGGGTGGTTGTCCCGCTTCCTGTGGCAATGGCACAAAACCGATAAAGTCACAGTTGTAGCCAAACTGGCGCGCTTGCGCGGCTGCCGTCTGCGCTGTTGGATCAAAAGCCGGCGAGTCTGCAAACAGCGGGTCGCCCCACCGCAGCAAAACGTCAGTGTCATAACCTTCAGGCACATGATGGGTATGATCTGAACCGCGCTGGATCTCTGCAAAATTGAAACGTGAAGTGGTCGCCGCAGCAGCCTCGTCGGTGGGCGCGTCGCTTGGCGCGTCCGTTGGCGCTTCACACCCCGCAAGACCTGGCAGCGTAACAGCAGCACCTGCGGCCAGCGCACCCTGCAGCATCCGCCGCCTCGTCAGGCGACGTGTGATGAGTTTGTCCAACGAGTCGCTTGTCTGCGCGCGTGGATTAACAATCCGATCATCATCCTGCATGGCTGTTTAACCTTCAGTGACTTCTTTGCATTTGCTGCATAAGCCAGTGACTTCCACGACTGTGTTCACAGGCACAAAACCCTGCTGGTCAGTCAGTTTGCCCAGCAATTGCCACAATTGTTTGGATTCCACTTCGTCTGCGCGACCACATGAGGAGCAGAGCAAGTACTGGCTTTCGTGCGCATGTTCGGGGTGAGCACAAGCCAGATACATTTGCTTGGATTCCAACCGGTGTACCAGACCCACGCGAATCAGAAAGTCGAGATGCCGGTATACGGTCAGGGGCGCAATTTTGCGGTTTTCGCGCTTTTCGAGGCGCGCAATCAGGTCGTAAGCCGACAGCGGACGTTTGCTAGCCAGGATTTCCGCATAGGCGGTGAGTCGTGCCGGCGTCAGCCGTTCACCCAGCGCGGCGCACTTTGTCTCTGCAACCTGTCGTTGCTCAGCAGACAAGCCTGACACATGTTTTGTGCTACGAGCCACTTTGCGTGTCACACCCCCTCTGTTTTGAAGTAATGAGTCTAACCCTTCCAGCGCGTATGTTCACGGGTCTACCAGACGGGCCTCATGCAGCTGATAAACCACACCCATTTCGCTGGTT
>JBCCUW010000475.1:0-3562 GCA_039196385.1 Pseudomonadota bacterium | reverse complement strand
CCCATCCGGCATCACTCCCTGCCCCTGCGTCTCGCGGATCGACTGACACAGATTGGTTTTGGGGTGCAGACAGTATTCACATTCCCGGCACTCCGGCGTGTACAGCGGTATCACGTGATCACCGGGTTGCACACTGGTAACACCCGCGCCCACTTCAACCACCACGCCCGCGCCTTCATGGCCGAGGATGGCAGGAAACGCGCCTTCGGGATCGTCGCCCGACAGGGTGAACGCGTCGGTGTGACAGACGCCGGTGGCTTTAATTTCCACCAGAACTTCACCGGCCCGCGGCCCCTCCAGATCAACTTCCACAATCTCCAACGGTTTACCGGCCGCAAAAGCCACCGCAGCCCGCGTTTTCATAAACTACTCCCACTGTCTCGTTCAGTTGTTTGTTTTGCTGCATGTCTGCTTCGAGCCGCGCTATCACCCGGTCGATGCAGCGTACATGTCATGAGCTTAATCTTGTTAGAATATCTGATCCAGCTCGCATTTGCTCTGGAACCGGACCGTAAGAGGCTACCCCTGATGACAGACCTGGTAAAACAAGCAGAGAGTTTAGTTCCACTGCTCCGAGATACGGCTCGTGAAGCGGAACGCCAGCGCAAACCCCTGGACCATGTGATTGAAGCCATCCGCGACAGCGGCCTTTTTGCGCTGATGGTGCCCAAACAACACGGCGGCTTTGAGGCAGACCTGGATACCTTCTTCGACGTTGCACTGACACTCTCCCGCGCGGATGCTTCCATGGGTTGGATCACGGGTTTCTATATCGAACACAACCTGTGGTTGTTCAACTATGCCGAAGAGGTCTGTACCCAGGTGCTGGACGGCCAGAACTACGTGCTGGCACCCGCAGCGCTGAATATCGGTGGAGGCAAAGCCAGTCGAGTGGAAGGCGGCTACCTCCTCAACGGGCAATGGCAGTGGGGTACAGGCATTGTGCACGGTACGTGGGTGCTCGCCGGTGGTCTGGTTATGGACGAGGCTGGCCCCGTACCCACATTCTTTCTGATGCCTAAGTCTGACGTAGAGCCCATCGATACCTGGCATGTCACCGGCATGTGCGGTACCGGCTCGTGGGACTTCAAGATCGATAACGTATTTGTTCCAGATGCACACGCTCTGCCATTTCAGCAGTTTCTGGATGCCACCTCAGGGATTGCCGAACGATACGACGGCCCTCTATACAGTACACCACTGATGCCCGTGCTGGGTTTTGCCGCGGGCCTGCCGATACTGGGTGCAGCGCAAATGGCTTTGGCTGAGTTTTCTGCGCAGATGCGACAGAAAATTGAAAACAATGTGTTGCGCGCCGGTACCCCGCTGCCCGACGTCAGCGGCGTGCTCGGTGAAGCCGCCCTGAAAATCGACACCGCTGAGCTGGTACTGCGCGATGTCATGGCGGATGTGATGGCCAAGCGCAACAAAGCCTCCAACGCAGAACGCAACTACTGGCTGTCGCGCATCGCGTACGCGGTGTATGCCTGCAAAGAAGCTGTGCTGCGCATTAACGAAGAAACCGGCGCCAGCGGAGGCTTTTTAAGCAACCCTGTACAGCGCGCCGTACGCGACATATCCATCGCCACCAATCATGTGATCTTCTCTAAAACCAGCCGCTATGGAGACGTGGGACGCGCCAGATTGGGGCAGAGTGGTGTCACCGCCAGAGTGTAGGCTGGCTAACGCGCAGGCGCCACAGTGATGCGGGAATCCAGGTTCAAATCCTGATTAGGATCAACCAGGTGTCCAGCCGGGAATTCCACGGCCATCGCCGGATCCGACGTGTCCAGACACAACAGATGATTGTTGTCTCTGTCTTCAAGGTCAGCAAGGGCCGCGGGGGCAATTGTCTCGCGGGTACCATTCTCCCGCCGCACGGTTACCTGATATAACGCACGCTCCGGATCACCCGGATCATCACCGGAAGGACTTCGCACCCCACCGGCCCAGGTAACGCGCACCACCTGACGAGTGTCCGC
Organism: Pseudomonadota bacterium; assembly: GCA_039196385.1. Taxonomy (GTDB): domain Bacteria; phylum Pseudomonadota; class Gammaproteobacteria; order Pseudomonadales; family Azotimanducaceae; genus UBA4421. Next base: position 1,580 of record JBCCUW010000475.1, on the reverse strand, counting down.
CGGGCAGCGAGTACTGCGGGTTTTTGCCGCCAGTTCGGTCAGCGGTATCGTCTGGGCATAAATCAACGTGGGACCGGCCGCCAGCGGAATAACCTCTACACTTTGGCTACGAAAATTCACTGGCGGTGCGGTGTCGGAAAGCACGTCTCCAACCACCTGAACAGATATCGGCGGGTCGTCCGCCGCATCGCCAAATTCACCAATCAGCAATACCGTCCGACCCTCGCCTGGGTCTTCCGCAGGTCTCAGCGTGACGCAGTGCGGCGATAGCCGTTGCCCTGCCTGCGTGGTGACCTGAAAGTCTTCAGCGTCCAGTGTGTCATCATCAATCGTATGTGACAGCACCACCGGCATACCGTCTTTGCCCGAGGCGCCCAGACACAAACGATTAGCGCGGAACGGCAAGGCGTTATCCAAACCAAAAAAAGCAGACAATAATTGCGGGGCTTCACTCGCCTGCACCGGGGAATAATTGGCCAACAATAACCCGAGGAACGCAACGCGGCCTGCTGCGGAACTAAATCTATGCACTATCCCTCCGGGAATCTGCTTCTTACCGAGAATCTTACCGAAGCGACCATGTAATTTGCAGGGGGCTGCTGAAACGCGCACACTAAACCAGTTTCTCAGGAAGAGTCCCATGCACACACCATCTCGTCACAACACCCCGAGCACCCATCTGAACATCGTCAGCCCCGACCTGCCAATTGAAGCCATGCACCAGCAATTGCAGGAACAGGGATACCTGATCATTGAAGAGCTTGCAGTTGATCTTTCTCGTCAGGCAAGTGCAGATCTATCTCCGCACATCGAAGTGGCGCCATTTGGTCACGATGAGTTTCTGGGCGCTAAAACCAAACGCCTGGGTGGCATTCTGAAAAAGTCTGCAGCGGCGCGAGAGCTTGTCACTCATCCCACCGTGCTGGCACTGGCGGAACGCACTCTGTTGGAGTTTGCCACCAACTATCAGTTGAACTTTTCTGGCGTGATGCACCTTGAACCCGGCGCTGAAGCCCAGCGCCTGCACCGCGACGGAGATATTTACCCGCTGTCTCACTTAGGGATAACCACGCTCATGCCCACCATGTGGGCGCTTTCCGATTTTGATGCGGACAACGGCGGCACCCAGGTAGTGCCGGGCAGCCACCACTGGGAGGACGGGCGTCGGGCTGAGCCAGGTGAAGTCATCAACGCTACGATGCCACCCGGCTCAGCTCTTATTTACTTGGGCGGTACGTTGCACGGCGGGGGCTCCAATCACAGCAATACATGCCGCACGGGGCTGGCTCTGCAGTACAGTCTGGGCTGGTTGCGGCAGGAAGAGAATCAATACCTGGCCCACCCGCCGGAGGTGGCCAAAGAATTTTCGGAAACGCTCCGCCGCCTGATCGGTTATAACTACGGTGGTGCGTATCTGGGGTTTGTCGATGGGGACGATCCGCACCGGCTGTTTGAACCCGACTATCGCGGACCGGCATTGCGCTCTACCCCGGAGATTGATCGCGCCAAGGCAGAACTACCTCGCCTGGCGGTGTCACGGCAGGCTCCGAACAAAAGCACAGTTTTCTGAATATTACCTG
>JBCCUW010000474.1:0-3565 GCA_039196385.1 Pseudomonadota bacterium | reverse complement strand
GTTAATCATGACTGACGAAGCCGGTCAGGACGAAAAAGTGATTGCCGTGCCGTCTACGCATCTGACCCGACGCTATGAAAATGTTGCTGACGTCGCTGACCTGCCGCAGATTACCCTGGATCAAATCTCGCACTTTTTTGAGCACTACAAAGACCTGGAAGAAGGCAAGTGGGTAGAGGTTGAGCGTTGGGGTGATGCTGAAGACGCCAAAAGCCTCATTCGCGAAGCTATGGAGCGCTACGCGGCCGGTTAATTCACCCGACAAACACACGAAAGAACGCACAAATTTGCCGTTCTTTTGCCATCTTTTTGCCTTCCGAGCCAATCTGTGGTTGACAACACTCCTGCTCAGGCGCAGTATTCCCGCCCCGAATACACGGTGCGCTGGGCAACCAGCGCGCTCTTAGTAAAGAAAGAAACAACTAAATCGTTATAAGCGTATCAATCAGTATGACTAATACATGGCACAACATTCTCCTTGAGGTGGCAGCTCGCACTGTCACTTCAGGTGCTGCGCGCAGCGTGCAGAACGTTGACCTGTGTGTATTGGTCGATCGTCTGCAGGCACGTGTTCAGCAAAGCCTGGGCATGGCACTGATTCATTCATCATCCATGAATCATGTCACCCATCCGGTAAAAGGCTTTGCTTATGGCGGCGGAGGCTCAAGCGGTTAATTTTTTGATCCATCAAAACGATGCAAAAAACCCCGAAGAGCCACAAGCCTTCGGGGTTTTTTCGTTTCAGGCCGGGCGAATCGTGAGGATGCGATTGGCCGGCAACAGGCAAACGCCAGCAGCAGGCTGGTGTGGGCAATGAGGTTAGGGCTGGGAAGCAGAACAATGACATACGAAGACAGATTAAGTCGGAATGTAAACAGAACGTTATGGGTTGGATTCTTCCAGGTATTCCTGGTGATTCTGCCCGTGGCTGTGCCGTTTTTTCAGAGCAAAGGACTGTCAATGCAGGAGGTTTTCAGCCTGCAGGCGCTGTTTGGTCTGGTGGTGTTGTTGACCGAAGTGCCCTCCGGTTATCTGGCCGACCTGCTCGGGCGAAAGAACACGCTGGTGGTGGGTGCGGTGATTGCCGCCCTGGGGCATTCGTCACTGCTGATTGCTGACGGTTTCTGGACCCTTGCGGTGTTTGAGATTCTGCTCGGCTTAAGCCACTCGTTAATCTCCGGAGCTGACCTGGCGCTGTTGTACGACACGGAGCTGGCGCTGGGTCAGGATGAAGAAACCCAGCGGGAAGTGGTGGGCAAGCTGTATGGCGCGCGTACGTTTTCTGAAGCATTGGCAGGTCTTGGCTGTACGGCTGTATTGCTGGTCGCTGGCTTTAACGAGTTGATTTATCTGCAGGTGCTGGTTGGTTGGGTGCCGGTGCTGCTGGTCCTGAGATTGGTGGAACCGCCTGGCAAGCGCCTCGAAGGTGACAGCCACGTGGCCAACATGGCGCTGATTCTGCGCTATTTGCTGCAGCATTCACCGGTGTTACGCCTGGTGGTGCTGGCCCTGTCGATTTGGAGTCTGACCACGTTCTACGCGGTATGGCTGCTGCAGAAGTTGTGGGAAATGCAGTCTATCGAGTTGGCGCATTTCGGCTGGCTGTGGGGCGGGCTGACCCTGCTGGCGGCCCTGGCAGGCCGCTGGGCGCACAAGGTGGAAGAACTGCTGGGACCGCGTTGGCTGTTGATCCTGGTTGGGCTTGCCCCTGCGCTGGGTTATCTCGGCATGCAGAACCTGGGCGTGGTGGGTGGTGTGCTGGCCAGTACCACGTTCTTCATCGCTCGCGGCCTCGGCCTGGTGGTGTTGCGTGATGCGTTGAACAAACGTGTGCCCAGTGAGTTTCGCGCTACCGCAAACTCCATCGCCAGCTTCGGCTTTCGCGGTGCCTTTGTGGTTACCGGGCCGATCGTGGGATACGCCTTTGATCTTTGGGGCATGAGTACCACGCTGGCCATGCTGGCACTGGTCACGCTGGTGATTTTTGTCACCTTGATTCTGCCGCTGATCAGCGCGGTTGGTGCGTTGCCGGAGCAGATGAAGTGTGCGGAGAAAGCGTGATGTTTCGCGCCTTTTCATCCCTTTTCACCCCATCCGCGGGTTCAACCCGCGGATGGATTTAATTCTGCTGCCCTGGCAGCAGCCACATTCAGTAACAGGAGAAATGTGATGGCCATTGACTATCTGGACGCCCCGTCGACCGCCGAGGAAAGAGCCCATCGCACCCGTAAGGAAGGTGTTGAGTACAAACTCAGGGTGATTCCTGGCTCCGATGGTTTACTTGAGCTGGTGGAGGTGCATGAGCCCAACATATTTCATGAGTGGGCGCGCTTGATGCAATTCACCGGTTGGCTGACTTAGGCACAGACCTAGCCTCGGATCCGCTCAGCTGGATCCGTTTGCCCGGGGAACTTTCCCCGGGCTTTTTTTCCGCATGTTTTACGTACGTTCGCGGTGGAGACTAACCGCCGGACAAATTCACCGTTTCAATCAGATCATTGCGCACCAGGGTCGCAGACGGGCGTTTGCGCTCGTATTTGCGCGCCGGGGTATTGATAATCTCGGTAAGTTCACCAGCTGCCAGCCCCGCCTGTTCGCGTTCGCTGGTGATCTCGCCGTACACCGTGTTTCGCTGTCGCGGGTTGCGATTCAGGGTGCGGATGATGCGGCGCATTTCGATGGACGAGGTTTCCTGGCCGTGCTGCGTACCCGCGGCGCGGCTGATGGATTCGTTCATCAAGGTGCCGCCAAGGTCGTTGCAGCCTGCGTTCAGGCAGCCTTTCACACCTTCGTGGCCCATCTTCACCCAACTGGTCTGGATATTGCTGATCTGACCGTGCAGGGCCAGGCGGGCAACAGCATGCATCAAAATGGCTTCACGGAACGTTGGGCCTTTGCGTGCCTTTCCTTTCAGATACATGGGCGCTTCCATGTGCACAAAGGGCAGTGGGACAAACTCAGTGAAGCCGCCGGTACGTTCCTGCAGATTGCGCACGCGCAGCAGATGCCGGGCCCAGTGCTGGTAACCTTCCACGTGGCCGTACATGATGGTGGCGGTGGTGTTGAAACCCACGCTGTGGGCGGCTTCCATCACCTCCAGCCACTGCGCGGTATTAATTTTGTCAGCACAGATCACGGCGCGGACTTCATCGTCCAGGATCTCAGCGGCGGTACCCGGCAGCGTGCTCAACCCGGCTGCTTTCAGCATTTCCAGATAAGGCACCAGCTCCATATCCATGGTGGCCGCGCCCTGCCAGACCTCCAGCGGTGAGAAGGCATGTACGTGCATCTCGGGGACTGCTGCTTTCACGGTACGCAGAATGTTGACGTACGTGTCGCCGGTATATTCCGGGTGAATACCGCCTTGCATGCAAACTTCGGTGGCGCCGCGCGCCCAGGCTTCCGTCACCCGGCGCGAGAACTCGTCCATGTCGAGGTCGTAGGCGGGGCCGCGCAGCTCCTCGCTGGTCTTGCCTTTTGAGAACGCGCAGAACTTGCAGCCATAGGTGCAGACATTGGTGTAGTTGATGTTGCGGGTGACGACATAGTGCACCGTCTCCCCATT
>JBCCUW010000473.1:0-3568 GCA_039196385.1 Pseudomonadota bacterium | reverse complement strand
GGAGCCCACCCTTGAAGACGCGGCCCCGCTGCCGGGCACCCCGCAGTTAACCGAACATTCCGCCCTGTTGACCTTTGCTCAGGTGGCACGGGTGTTGCCTGGCCGGCGGGTTAGTGGACATGCCCGGGTCGACGACGGCACGCCGTATTTTGCCAAGCTGTTTTATGGCGCGGATGCACGCCGTTACTGGCAGCGAGAACTGCGCGGCGCTGAGCGTATGGTGACGGCTGGTGTCCCTTGTGCGCGCGTGCAGGCGACTGGCGCCACTGCCGATGGCGGTGGTTATGTGGTGCTGTACGAATGGCTGCAGGATGCGGTTAATCTCCGCGAATTCAACCAGCAGGAAATATTCGCGGCGGTGGAGATTCTGGCCCGTTTGCACAGCGCAAATAGCGTACAGACAGATGTGCACTTTAATAATTTTGTCCGTTGTGGTGATACGGTATACGCGGTGGATGCGGATGGTGTCCGCGCGGCGCAGCTGCTGCGTCAGCACTTTAATAACCTGGCCATGCTGTTGGCCCAGCGCGCGCCCTGGTACGACACGGATATTGCAGATATCTGGCGGCACTATGCCGCGGCCAGGGGTGAATATGTCAGCAAAATGGGGTCAGCGGATCAGCTTGTACAACTGACCCAGCTACAACGTGCTCACCGTGTGCGTCGTTATCTGCAGAAGACCCAGCGTGAATGTACGGAGTTTGTGCACAAACGCAGCTGGCAGCGAAACTGGCTCTGCGATCGCGGGCACTGGCCCGCGCTGCAACGTTTCATGCTCTTTCCAGAACTCTTCATGGGCGAAGGCACGCCGCTCAAACTGGGCAACAGCGCGACTGTTGTGCGCGTAGAGATTGACGGTTCGCCCTATATCGTCAAACGCTACAACATTAAGAATTGGTCCCATCGAATCCGCCGCTGGTTCAAGCGACGCGCCCGGCTGGCGTGGCGCAACGGCCACTGGCTGGCATTTCTGGGGGTGCCCACCGCAAAACCGGTGGCGCTGTTGGAATTGAAGTGGGGCTGGTTTACCCAGGTCTGCTATCTGCTGATGCCGGACTGCGGAGAACGAAATCTGGGACAGCTGGTGGCAACGGATGAGGCCGCTTTTGCCGAACTGGCGCCCCAGGCCATTGATATCCTTTGCCGCCTGCAGGCAGCGCAGTTGTCCCATGGTGATCTGAAAGCCACAAACTTTGTGATTCATGATGGGAACTTGTCGCTGATTGATTACGACGCGGTGCAGGCAGGTTCGATTCACCCCGATGTGCAGCGCTTCCTGGCGAACTGGCGGGCGCAGCCCGAACTGCAGCAGGCCTGGCGAGCGCGTTTAACGGCAGCGGGCTTGTTGCCCGAATGACACCTGCCAGCGCACAGCGGATTCTGCAGATCTGCCCGCACGACAGCGCGCCGTTTGGGGCCTTGGTGCAACTGTACCAGCAGGCTGCAGCGACCCTTCAGCTTGACGTGGAGAACGTGATTCTGGGTCAACCAGCAGGGTCACCGCTACCTGGTACCACCTATCTGGGACTGACTGACCTGAGTCAGACCCGGGCCATCAGCCAGGCTCTGAACGCCTGGTCGCAACAGAACTGGACGCTGGTGCTGTGCCATCGCTACCGGGCGTATTGGGCGGTTGTGCGGTCACGCCTCGGTCGTCGGCCGCACCAATCCACCATCGCCGTGGCACATGAATATGGCTTGCTGGAGCGTTGGCAACGCCGCGTTAATAGGCGCCTCTGGGCACCCCAGGTACAATTTGCCGGGGTGTCTGCACCGGTTGCGCAGGAACTCGCGGCGATTACCGGCCAACACCTGGTTTTGCCCAATGGTCTGGATGCGGTGACCAATCGAGCCCGATTAGAAACACGAGTGTCTGCCCGCCAGTTCCTTGGGGTACCGGATGATTGCCTGGTTGTAGGTGTGGTAGGCCGGTTGCATTACAAGAAACGGCCGCAATTGGCGTTGCAGGGGTTTGCGCAATTTTGCCGGACGCAATCCGCCCAGCCTGCCCGCTTGGTTTTTCTCGGCGAAGGTGAACAGCGTGCTGAACTGCAGCAGATGGCAGATGCCCTCAATGCTGAGCTGGCCCATGTCGATGTTCATTTGCCAGGTGTGGTGCCCGATGCGCAGCGTTATATGTGTGCTTTTGATGTGCTGCTCTACCCGGCGGTCGCGGACAGCTTTGGTATGGTTGCGCTGGAAGCCATGGACGCTGGCGTGCCAGTGGTGTGCAAGCCGGGGCATGGGCCCGGTGCGGTGTTGGGTGATTTAGGCAACTATGTGGAGCAGGACACACCCGACGGTTACGCTGCGGCATTGGTCAAGGCTTTGGCGCAGGATCCTGCTGCGCTGTTACTTGCTGGTCGGCAACGCGTGGATCAACAGTTTTCTATCAGCGCGGTCGCGCGCGCGTTAGACGCGGTGTTGATTGAGGCTTCATCATAACGCTTCAGTCCGGGTGTCAGACCTCGTTCTCAAGTCTGCGACGTAAGTCTGGTATAGAACGGTGGCTCATCTTCCGGACGGGTTTTAAAGCGTTTGTGCAGCCATAGATATTGTTCCGGGTGCAGCCGGATGTCAGCTTCCAGGAGCTGATTCATACGCGTTGCATCAGCCACGTCGTCACCGCTTGGGAAGTCCTCCAGCACTGGGGAAAAGGCCAGGGTCCAGGTCATATCGGGATGACGCGTCTGGCGTAACATCAACACCGGTGAATTGTTCAAACGCGCAAAGCGTGCAGTCGCCACGATGGTTGCCGCCTGAATGCCGAAAAAGGGCGCAAAGACTGAGTGCTTGCGCCCATAGTCCTGGTCCGCTGCGTACCAGATCACGCGGCCCTGCTTTAAGCGCCGCAGCGTCTGGCGTGTGTCTTCCCGCTCGATCACTCCGTCAAAGTAACGTTGTCGACCACGCACCTGCAGCCATTCCCATGCGGGGTTCTTGTTAAACCGGTACATGACATCCACGATCCCCAATTCGCCCAGCGGCTGGCTGATGACGTCCATGGCGGCGTAGTGGGCGCCTACCAGAATCACCCCGCGGCCTTGGGCATGAGCGGCCTGGAGATGCTCCAGGCCGACCAACTTGAAACGAGAAGACAGATCACGTCGCGGCGCCAGCCAGGGCACCATTAACTCCAACGCGCCGATACTGACGGATTGAAAAACATCTTTGACTCGTTGGTCTACCTCACTGCGGCTGAGTTCTGGAAAACACCGGCTGATGTTGGTTTCGGTGATGACTCGGCGGGATCTGGCAAATCGGTAGAGCAGGCGCCCTGTACCTGTGCCGAGACGTCGTATCCAGGCCAGGGGCAGGTGGGCCACGATCCAGGCCAGTCCGACCAGCAACCAGGTTGGCCAGACTGAAGGCTCATACAGACGGCGTTTGGCTTTGCGATGTCGCGGTGTTTTCACGTGTTCAGGCGGAGATGCTAAGATGCGGGCCACTTTAATAGCTTTTTGTGCGAGCGCCTAATTTGACTGAGCCCGATCCAGCGATGGAGTTGCCCAATCTGAACAACCTGCACATGCTTGTCCTGGGTGATGTGATGCTTGATCGCTATTGG
>JBCCUW010000472.1:0-3572 GCA_039196385.1 Pseudomonadota bacterium | reverse complement strand
ACCTGACCGCTGACAACCTGACCAGCGTGGGCTTCCTTGTATCCGTCCTGGTCATAAGCCAGTTGTCCGTTAACCAGCACAGCGTCCACACCAATCGCGTCTCGCACATAACGCATCCCGGTCCCCGGAATATCGCGTACAGCGCGTTCGGTATCGCGTGCAATTGTGTCAGGATCGAAGACCACCACGTCTGCCGCAAATCCGGGCTGCAGCAGCCCACGATCCGTGATGCCCCAGATATTGGCCGTATCGTGGGTGATTTTTTTCACTGCAGCTTCCAGGGTCAAGCTGCCTTCACCGCGCACAAATTCACTGAACAGATAGCCCGTATCGCCATAGGTGGCAAACGATGCAATGTGCGCGCCACCATCGGAGGCGCCAACGTGCACTGCGGGATCAGCCAATAGCGGGCCGACGCGTTGGGAATCATTGTGACCCATGTTCGCGGCCAGAAAATGCACGTCCAGATTATGCTGCAGGGACAACTCGATCATACATTCCGCTGCCGCCTGACCGCGCACTGCCGCTACTTCCGCTACCGTTTTGCCTTCAATGTTCTCATTATCGCCATCGGGTACCGAGCGTATAACGAGACCACCCAACCAGTTGTTTCCGCCGTCCGGACCAGCCGCTTCAATCAGCTTGGCACGGCTGTCGCCGTTGGTCAGCGCAGCCAGCTTGGCTTCGCGTTCCAGCCGCATCACCTGAAACCAGGTGGGGTTCGTGGCGAAAAACAGGCTGGGCAAATCAAAACAGAAGCTGATGTCTATCGGCCGTGTCTGCACTTGCGGCCAAACCCTTGCGCCTCGGGCCATCTGTTCGCGCACCCGAGCCATCGCTCGTGGCACGTTGTCCGGTGTGGCGCTGGAATCAAACAAGGGGGAAAACGTTGTAGGAATATTATATTTGAGTGACAGATCAGCCAGTTGGTCAATCCGAGCAATAGTGATATCCGTCGCATAAAACTCCGGCACCACCTGCAGCATCCGACCAAATTCACCCAGTACTGCAGCCAGCGCATCCAGTTCGTCCGCATGCGCCCAGCGGCTGGGCACGGGGTATAGATTGGCGTCAATATCCACGTAACTGGTGGACAAGCCAACCGCTCCAGCTTGCAGGCATTGGCGCAACAGGTCCTGCATGGCAGCAATCTCATCAGCGTCTGCGGCTCGTTGCTGGGCAGCCTCACCCATCACCCACATACGGATGACGCTATGGCCAACGAGCGGCGCCACGTTAATCGACAACTGATCGCGAATGGCGGCCAGATAGCCGTCGAAGGTTTCCCAGGTCCACTCGAAGGCGGTGCCGTCGAAGGTTTCTTTGGGTAATTCTTCGATCTGCCGAAACATGCCTACCAATCCATCCCGATGCGCCGCTTTCAAAGGTGCCAGGGACAATGAACAGTTGCCGGGGACAATGGTCGTTACCCCATGGGCCAGCGCCGGGCGCGCTTCACCATCCCACAGCAATTGCGCGTCAAAATGTGTATGCGGATCAATGAAGCCAGGGGCAACCGCCTTACCTGACGCGTCAATAACCTGTTGCGCCTCATCTGCACTGATCTGGCCGACAAATTCAATTCTGCCGTCTTTCACACCCAGATCGCTGCGATAACCCGGCATACCCGAACCATCCACGATCAACCCGTTCTTAATGACAATGTCGTACATTCTCCACCTCTGTGTGCACCACCTCTGTGTGCGTTCTGCTTAATTTCTGGCTTAACCCAATATTTCCATAACCCGCGTCCACGGTTGCCCTACCAGCCCCTGCAGATCTGCCGCCTGGCATGCGCCCAGCAGGCGCACACCCATTTCGTTTTCCAGCGTGACCGTGCCACACCGTTCTCGTAACGCACGTTGAGAATCAACTCAGGCAACCCTTCGTGCCCTCCGGTAATCTGCGCGCCCACAATCTGCGGGATATTCTGAGGGGATCCGGACAAGCTGATTTACCCGTTTTCCTGGCGCAACATCGTCATTGGCGCATCAACCTGCGGCGCTTCAATAAAAACCACGTCACTGCCGGTCACCATGCCGTGCGGCTGGCGCATCAAAAAGATATGCAGGTTCCAGCTGGTCAGCTGCTGAATCGCTTCCGCCTGGGGTACATCTGCCATCTCACGAGCCGCGATTGTTTCAATTGTATCGCCGGGCAGGGGTGAGATGAATTTGCGTTGCCTGGATAACGTCATGGCTGTTCTCGTTCTGTTAAATTCTGCAAAGCGTTCTATTATTACCGACAATGGTCGCCAGGCCAACGATCATTTAGAATCCACGTTATGACCCAGCACACGACACCACCCGAAACAAACCGATCTGATGCTGCCCGGGTACAGATCCGCAGCGGTGATAAGTTCACTACCGCCCTGGGTATCCCGGCCATCAAGGACGGTGTCAAAAACAACCCCAACGCCCACCAATCCGGGGGCCGCAAACCTGCCTGGTTAAGGGTTAAAGTGCCGAGCGGCGCTAAGTTCAAGGCAGTACAAAGTACCGTCCGGGAACATCAGCTGGCCACGGTCTGTGAAGAATCCCATTGCCCTAACATTGGTGAATGCTGGAGCCACGGCACGGCCACCATCATGTTAATGGGAGCCGTTTGCACGCGGGCCTGTAAGTTTTGTGCCGTAGATACGGGCAACCCCAAGGGTTGGCTGGACCCGGCGGAGCCCGCAAACGCGGCAGAGTCGGTGAAGCTGATGGGCTTGCGCTACGTGGTACTGACTTCGGTAGACCGGGACGATCTTGCCGATGGCGGTGCGCAGCACTACGCCGACTGCATTGTTGCCATTCAGCAGCGCAATCCGCACACGGCAGTGGAAGCGTTGACACCTGATTTCTCGGGTGATCAATCCGCCATTGCCAAGGTGGTGGATACCGGCCTGGAGGTGTTTGCACAAAATATCGAAACCGTCGAGCGGCTCACCCACGTCGTAAGAGATCATCGCGCGGGTTATGACCAGACCCTGAAGGTCCTGGCTTACGCCAAGCAGCGCAACAAGCAGGTGCTGACCAAATCAAGCCTGATGGTCGGTCTGGGCGAAACTGACGCGGAAATTCACCAGACGATGAAAGACCTGCGCGAACATAAGGTGGATTTGCTGACCCTTGGCCAATATCTGCGACCGACCGCCAATCACCTGCCGCTGGAGCGCTGGGTGACCCCGGAACAATTTAACGAGTATCGCGAGGCAGGTTTGGCACTGGGTTTCAGAGAGGTGGCTTCAGGGCCTCTGGTCAGGTCCAGCTATCGCGCCGACCGAATCCTTGAGCAAAACAACCTGGGACTCGGTGATATCCCCGTTAAGCAACTATAAAATTTATATTTTTCATTAGCTTAGCGCTATTATCAAACAAACTTCTCTAGATTAGAGGCGTGACCAGAATCACGCCTTCTCCGCCCCAGGTGCGCTAATCTTAAGCCATGAACAACGACGTCATGCTTGATGACAGCGCTGACCAGGACCACCAGCCCCAGCGCCGCAAGATTAAGAATTTTCTGCAGAAACCACGCTACCAGTTGCGCTACATCAACTGGTACATCACCGGTGCGTTCGTGATCATGGT
>JBCCUW010000471.1:0-3576 GCA_039196385.1 Pseudomonadota bacterium | reverse complement strand
GTTCGTTTGATTAATTTCATCATTACCTCTATGCAATTTACTCAATGGCTTATACAAAGCGCAATGCACTCTCTGGCGATTGCTGATGAGTTATACGCAGCTGCGGTGCAAACCCGTCGCACTTTTTTTGTTGTTTCAGTCGTAACTGATGTCGCAAATCGAATAAGTCTGCTCGGTAGCGTCCGGTTCCACCTCCAGGACTCTGCCTATACCCGGTTCGAGCTGTTTGGCCAGAGTGATCTCTTCGTTAATCCTGCGGCCGATTAGTGCCCTTGCCATAGGCGCATCAATGCTGATGTAGTGCTTATCGCAGTGGGTTTCGTCAGCCCCGACAATGCGGTAGCGGTGGCTTGCGCCGTGTGTGTCGCGCAAGGTGACCCAGGCGCCAAAAAAAATGCGTGCCTGATCCGGTGGTTTGTCAGCGATGACCTGCACTTGATCGAGCCTGCGGCTGAGAAACTGTATGCGGCTGTCGATCTCGCGCAACTGCCGCTTGCCATAGATGTATTCAGCGTTTTCAGAACGGTCCCCCTGGGCTGCTGCTTCGGCCACTTTGCGCGTTACCTCGGGGCGTTTGTCTTTCCACAGGTGGGTCAGTTCAGCCTGCAGCAGCTGATGACCTGCGGCGGTAATATACGGAGAACTGGGGGGCCTGGGTGGACGATACCGACTCATGGCGGAGAGTTTGCGGGTTACATCTTTACTTTGCAAAGTTGCTGCGGGTAACAACTAATGTCCGCGGTCGGCAATCTGCTATGCTGATCTGCCAGCTGCGGTGGGGAGCTAAGAGAGAGCCGATGATGAGTACAGTGAAACCTAGATTCGGGGTTTGTTATGACTTTCGCAATCCGCCAGATTCCGGATTGGCCATGCCGGATCTGTATGCCCAGGCTCTGGCACAGATTACATGGCTTGATCAGATGGGCCTGGACCAGATCTGGTTTACGGAACATCATTTTGTTGCTGACGGTTATCTGCCGGCCTGGATACCCGTGGCTGCGGCAGCAGCGGCTGTCACGCGCAACGTGCGGTTTTCTTCAGACATCTGTCTGCTGCCTTTTGCAAACCCGGTGCGCCTGGCGGAAGACCTGGCAGTACTCGACAACCTCAGCAACGGCCGCGTAGAGGTTGGTCTGGGTATGGGTTATGCACCGCACGAGTTTGCCGGGTTTGGTATTCCCGTGTCACGGCGCGTCTCGCTGATGGATGAGGGGCTGGATGTGCTGCGCCTTGCGTTCAGTGGTGAACGCTTCAGTTACCAGGGTAAGCGCTACCAGTTTAATGACGTGCAGATTACGCCGGGGTATGTGCAGCCGGGTGGTCCGCCCATGTGGGTGGCGGCGATGTCTGCAGCCGGCGCGCGCCGGGCTGCCGCCCAAGGGGCCCATTTTCTGCCCCAGGGTGATCGCACGCAGACCCTGGATGTGTGGCACAGCGAGAACAAGCGCCTGGGGCAGACCGTGAGTGACCGACGGGTCGGTATCATCAAAGGCGTGTTTGTCACCGACGACGTCGACAGAGAATGGCCACCCGTGCGCGATTCAGAACGCTATCGCATGGGCTTGTATAAACAATTTTTTGCGCAGAGCAAAACTGATTTTGGCGCCGGAGAACATATTCCACAGAACTGGGTGGTTGGGAATGTGGCGCATTGCGTTGCAGAACTGACACAGTTCATGACCACCTATGGGGTGACGGACCTGGTGACTTGGGGGATACCCCCTGGCCTGACCTCTGCAGTGATGGAGAATTCGCTGCAACGTTTTGTGACGGAGGTGGTACCAGGGCTGCGCCTCGAATTGAGTGAGGGAACACCAGGCTGATCCGTTTGTCAGTGATAGAGTGAACAGAGTTTTTTGCAACCCTCAGCGCCCCGCGTGGCTGGCTGTTTTCTCAGTTTTTGTCTGCAGTTTGTTCCCAGTGGGGCATCTGACTGCTGCGGCGCCTGCTGAGACTGAAGCCGGTCTTGCCGAGTCGGTGAGCACAACACGCCAGTATCACTGGCAGGATGACTTCAGCCCGGCAGAGCAGGCTAAGTTACAGCGCTGGGTGGACGATTATGTCGCTGCAATGGACGGGTTAGTTGGACCGCTGCCGTTCACTCTGCACATCTATATGCACCGCTACGCGGGCGCCAGAGAGCCGGTACCCTGGGCCCAGACACAACGCACCGATCGCCAGGGCGTGATTTTTTACGTCAACCCCGCTTTTTCCGCACGCGCGTTGCGTGATGACTGGACCGCACCCCATGAACTGAGCCACCTGATCCTGCCTTATCTGGGCCGTCGCCACGCCTGGTTTGCGGAAGGGTTTGCCAGCTATATGCAGTATCAGGTCATGATGGCTGGCGGCGTCCTCACTGCCAGCCAGGCCCGGCAGATGTATTTGCAGCGCTTCGAACGCGCACAGGGCAGGTATGATATGGATGACATGCCTTTTGCCGAAGCGGCACCCAAGCTGCGTGACAAACGCCAGTATCCGACCATGTACTGGGGCGGTGCGATCTACTTCTGGGAGATCGCGGAAGAACTGCAGCGCAGACAACAGAATCTTCCTGATGTGTTACGCGAATTCATGCGCTGCTGTCGCACGAACAGCGGCAATCTGGATGATCTGGTGCAGCAGTTAGATCAGGTATCGCGGACGCGGCTGTTCAGTGAACAGCTGCAGGCTTTTCAGCAGGGGGAGGGATTCCCGGAGTTCGGCCGCTGATTACTGGCCGCCAGGAACAGGCTCACCACCGACACTGACTTTCGTCAAGCTCAATCAGCAATTCAGAACCATCTCGCGCTGTGCCGCGTTCAAAACAGTTGCCGAACCGATCGCGAAACAGACGCCTGCTGACACTCTCTGAGCGCCTGACGATCGGACGCTCGCGGACGACATGCGCGTCGCGCGCATAGTGGTCGCGATGACTGTGGTAGGCATGGGTGAGCAGCGAGCCCAGCACCAGGCCACCGGCCAGGTAAGCGGCGTCGTTGTTGCGCCGGTAGCCGCGCCGATAACCATGGCGATAACCGCGATCATAGCCACGATGATACTTGCGGTGGTAACCGTGATAACCATAGTGCCTGTCGTAGTGATGATAACCGCGGGCCTCGGCAGGGCTGCTTAACGCGGCGGCGCTTATTGCGGCGACCGCCACCAGGGCAATTTTTATCCCGACTGTTCTCACTGCGACCATGTTTAGAACCTCTTCACACGTTCTGAGCGCTGTCCTTGCAACATCTCGATCAATACACAGTCAAGGTAACGTTGCCACGCTGAACCCAACATGAATGGTGATCGCCCGTAAGTCAGGATTGCATGCAGGGCTTGCTTCAAACTGTAGTTTTTTGCGCATGGCCGGCCGGGGCTAAGACTGCCCTCTGCCAAACCGCTGTGAATACTTCCTTGTACGCTGCCCGGCGACATCCTTGTCGCCGAGGCTTTGGCAGAGGGCAGTCTTAACCCCGGCCTGCGGTGTGCCAGATTTTAGGTTGAAGCGTGCTCGCTCAGCAGTGTCTGTAATTCTGCTTCGCTCCGCGCAATCCCATGCTCCGTGATGATGCCGGTAACCAACTGATTGGGGGTCAC
>JBCCUW010000470.1:0-3577 GCA_039196385.1 Pseudomonadota bacterium | reverse complement strand
GCGTTGCGGCAACACCAGCACGCTGGTGCCCAGGGTTATCCTGCGCGTGACAGCGGCAGCAAACGACAGCAGCATGAACGCCTCGACAATCGGCATCTGTGGTGAGTAGAAGGGCGCACGCCGCGTCGCGGTCGGATAACCCATAAGCACATGATCAAACATGTCCAGTTCATCGTAGCCGATGCTCTCGATGCCCTGAATGAGCCGAGTGACGCCTTCGGGTCCGTCCCTGTACATGACGTTGGGAAATACAATCGAAACTTTCATAGTGCCCCCGGCCGGCGACTCTGTTTAATGATCCCACTGGCAGGGTAGCGCCAGTGGCCCGCGGAAGGCCCAGCCGCCAAAGGGGACCTGTCCGGTAATGCGCGGGCGGCGGATACATTCGAAAAAGCTGGGCAAGGCGACATCGGCAATAAGACTACGCGACGCCCAGGCACCTGCACAATAGTGCGGACCCGCGCCAAAGCTCAGGCTCCCCTTGGTGCTGCGCGTGATGTCAAATTTGTCGGGGTTAGGAAACACTTCACTGTCGCGGTTGCCGGAGCTGAACATCAGAAACACTCGGTCTTCTGGTGCAAACTCCACCCCGGCGTAGGAGTACGCTTGAGCAATACGTCGCGGCGACATGCCGATAGGTGAAATCCAGCGCGCGTATTCTTCGAAGGCCGCCAGCCAGCTCACCTTGCCCTCGTGCAGCAAGGCCAGCTGCTCAGGGTGGGTCAGCAATGCCCAAATGGCGCCCGCAATGGCATCGCGCGGTTCGTTCTGACCGCCGGATATGGCCAGTTTGATGTTGGCGCGAATCCGCGTCTCGCTCAGCCCTGCGCGAATCTGGGTAGTGAGCAGTGATGGCTCTGTATCTGCCAAGTCGGTTTCTTCGCCGATTGAGCTTGGCCAGTGTGCATCAATCGCCTGATCGATCTTTGCGGTGCAGGCATGACAGTGGGCGGTGACGTCGGGGTCTCCGGCATAGTTCGCGCAGCCATCGATCATACCCTGGCTGACCGCGTTCATTTCTTCTGCGGACATCCGGGTCAGCCCGGTCATGCTGCACAGTGCTTTTGCTGAAACGGGCATGGCGTACAACCAAAACAGATCTCCTGAGTTCGCTTCCGCAAGTGCGTTCAGAATGGCCTTGGTGTGCGCGGCAAAACGCGCCTGCCACACCTGCTTGACGGTTTGCGGAGACATGGCCGGATAAATTGCCTTGCGCTCGCGCATGTGTGCCTGGCCATCGCGACGCATCAGGTTTTCACCCATCAGCCGGGTCATCAACCCGTCGGGTTGCCAGGAGGAAAACACGGCAGTGTTTTTTTCGCAGGTGGCGATATCAGCATGCCGGGTGAGCAGGGTAGCATCCAATTCCGGCACATAGGCAATGGGCGCGTGCAGACGCATGTTCTGCAGGTCCGGATACGGATCCGCCCAGAAGCGGGCGGGATCAATGTGGTAAACCGGTGCGTTTGACATGGGAGGACCCAGGGTTCTGGCGGCTGCGACCTACCATACCGAAACGGCTGGCTGGATTCACCACAAGACGCTGGCTGCGGGTGCATCGCTCAGGTACACTGCCGCTGCGGTCGGGGTGTGGCGCAGTCTGGTAGCGCACCTGTCTCGGGGTCAGGGGGTCGGAGGTTCAAATCCTCTCGCCCCGACCAATTTCCCTTGGTTTTTACCAAAATCCTGATTCCCTTTTGTTTTCCACTCTTCTTTCTCGACGAAATCACGCCGGCGCACTACTGGTATTGGGATTTGGTATTTCTGCGAATGGTTGAAATTTCGTTGAGAGAGGCCGGTCATTAACTGCTCCAATACGCGCAACTCCTAATCAGCGAATTCCATGTGTCAACATAACTTCGGGTCTGTTGACGGCCGCATCTGTAAGCGCAAAGCCCTTGGCCGAACTTAACCCTCCTAAAATTTTGGTGGTCGACGACGAGCCGGATATGCGTGTGCTCATCGAACAGAAATTCCGCCGTGCCATCCGGCGTGGAGAGCTGATTTTCGAATTTGCCGGAAATGGTGTCGAAGCGCTGTCCCGCCTTGCAGATGACACAGAAATCACCATGGTCATTTCAGATATCAATATGCCGGAGATGGATGGGCTGACCCTGCTGGGCCAATTGAATCAGGTCAATCCGAATATCCGCGCGGTCATCGTGTCAGCTTACGGAGATCTGGAGAACATTCGCTCTGCAATGAATCGCGGCGCGTACGACTTCCTCACTAAACCCATCAACTTCGATGACTTTGACCGGACGCTGCAGAAAACCCTGGCCCACCTGCAGGACGTGCAGAAAGCGTTGGCTGACCGTGACCAACTGGTCAGCCTGGGCAAGGAGCTGGATATTGCCCGGGATATACAACAGAGCGTGCTCCCAACTCGTTTTCCCAGTAATCAGGCTTACTCGCTGCATGGCGCCATGCAGCCGACATATCAGGTGGGTGGCGATTTTTATGATTTTGTGACTTTGCCTGGCGGGCGTTTTGGCCTGATTGTCGGTGATGTGTCAGGTAAGGGTGTTCCTGCTGCGCTGTTCATGATGCTCAGTCAAGCCGTTGTACGCAGTCTGGCGTCCTCATGTCAAAGCCCTGCGGAGCTACTGCGGTCAGCCAATGAACAACTGGCGTTGCGTAATCAAACGCTGATGTTCCTGACTTTGTTCTACGCAATCTATGATCCGGCAGACGGTAGCTTGGTGTATGCGTCGGGTGGTCATGAGCGGCCGTTGCTCTTATCAGACGCAGGTCAGGTGCGGTCTCTTGCCAATACATCCGGCATGGCCCTGGGGATCAATCCGGCCGCTGAATACTCCCAGAACGAAATCGTGTTGCAACAGAATGAATTGCTGTTCTGTTTTACCGATGGGGTTATTGATGCGATTAACTCAGATGCCATGCGCTTTGGTGCAGCAGGTCTGCATACAGCTCTGGCTCAAACATCCCGAACCCAGACCGCCCGTCAGGTCACCGAGGCAGTTGAGCAGGCGTTGATAAAACACGTTGGTGGTATGACGCAAGAGGATGACATCACCTGGCTGTGTCTCAAACATCAGCCTGCAACACCACATCACATTTCCGAGGAGATGAGCCATGTTGACTCGCACACTGAGCCTTCCTGAAGAATTGCTGCTGCTTCTGCTGAATCCGGAAAGCGGCAAACTGGAGATTAAAGATCGGGTTGCCATGCAGGCTGCTCTGGGCGGTGCTGTATTGCTGGAATTATCGCTGCTTGGCCGGATCGATACAGATCTCACGCACATCACACTGATTGATGACACTAATGCGAGTGAAGAATTAGGTCCCGCAGAGGCGTATGTCTATCGACGCCTGTTCGGTGATCAGGACTTGTCGATTCGGCATTGGGTGTATGAAACCTATCAATATTTTGATCTGCTGCAGGACATGTTGATGAGCAGGATGATCAACAACGGAATGATCAGTCGGCGGACAAAAAGCTACTTCGGTCTGTTTAAAAAACAGCGGTATGTACTTGCCGAAAGCGCCGCTCAGCGAGATGTCAAACGGCGCTTGATGACGGTGCTGTTCAGTGACGACATACCCAACAGCAGAG
>JBCCUW010000469.1:0-3594 GCA_039196385.1 Pseudomonadota bacterium | reverse complement strand
GCTGCGTTATGCGCAGTTGCCGCGCGGGCGTGAGCTGAAGCGGCAGGTGCGCGAACTGTTCAACCTGTCGTACCCGGCCGCGGCGGACAATCTCGCCTACGGCGTATACCAGATGGTCCTGGTCAGCTTTATCGCGCGTTTTGACGTGCTGATGGTGCTGGCCCGGTCGTTCACGCTGGCGCTGAGCTCTTTTATCACCGTGGTGCTGATGGCGCTCACCCAGGGAAACGAAGTGATGGTCGGCTATCGCTACGGTGCCGGGCGCATGGACGAGGTTTACCGCTGTGCCATGAAAGCGGCAGCCATCGCCACCGCGCTGACTACGCTGCTCTCACTGGTCCTTTACCTGAATGCGCAATGGCTGTTCGGTCTGTTCACCGCGCAGAGCGCCATTATCAATCTCGGGCGGGAACTGCTGTGGCTGACGGTGTTTGTGCAGCCGGCGAGTGCGCTGAACACGATCCTGTTTCACTCACTCAAGACGCTCGGGGACGTGCATGTACCGGTGATCGCAACCCAGGTGATGATGTGGGGCCTCAGCCTGCCGCTGGCCTGGTGGTTTGCGGTGGTGCTGGAGCAGGGCGTCATCGGCATATGGTGGGTGCTGCTGATCGAAGAGTCCCTCAAGGCGCTGTTTCTCCTTTACCGCTGGTCCAGCTTCTTCCCAAAACGGGTGACTGAAGAGTGACAGGCTGTTTCGGTTCTCGCCGGCGCGGGGTGCCTGCGCCGGGCCGATCCGATCGCCCGCGGAGCTGCCGAGTTGACGTCAGTGATCAGGACCTGGCCGCGGCCACTAGCGTACTTCTTGGCTGACATATACAACCGCCAATTTACTAGCACCATCCGCGATTATTAAATCACTTCTACCGTCGTTATTGAGATCGGCTAATGCCACGCCCCATGGGTTAGGAACACTTGCGTGCTGAAACCTATAGCTCTCAAGTGCCGTTTTGCTGCCAACAACAACGAGTAATTCGCCGGACCAATCACTTATCAAAGCATCTTCTATTCCGTCTAAGTTGATATCTCCTGTTGCTATTTGTTTAGCTCCTGAAGACGCCTTCATTACGGTTTTGTGAGTCTCGTTAAAGTTACCGAGCCCGTCTCCGGGTATAACAGATAACGACATACCGTTCGTTGCTACAAGCAAATCTAGCTTGCCATCTCCAGTTAGGTCGGCTAGTTCGACAGCAAATGGAGATTCGGGCTGCGACAAATTTGATAATTTAAATGATGACTCTCCTGAGCCAGAATTAAGCGCTATGCCAACATCACGCTGATTGGGTGTAACCAGATCTAAAGCCCCATCGCCATTGATATCACCAATCGCAAATCCTCGATAGGGATCTCCACCGACATGGATAATATCGCCAGGCATCTTAAACCTTCCATTGGGAAGACCTTTCAGAACTAACAATCCATCACTTTCACGGCTGTCAACAATTAGCTCTGCCACTTGATCACCATCAAGATCTTGCAGCTGGACTGCATGCGGGTGAGGCTTGATACCGATATTAAGCAGAGATTGAGCAGACTTTTTGAAATAACCTTTTCCGTCGCCCAAAAGCAACGTAACGTATGCGGTTTCATGATTGGCGATCGCAATATCAACGTTCCCATCATTACTTATATCTGACGTGGCAATATCCGTAGGATTTTCCCCAGCGGGAATGCGAGTCAATTCTGACAAATGTCCCGTGCCGTCGCCCTGAAACACAATAATATTGTTGTCTGAGTGATTCGAGACAATCACGTCCTTATTACCATCTGAATTAAAATCACAGGCTGATATCGAGGACTGACCTTCTCCAACATGAAATAGAATTGGCGAAAAAGCTACGTTTCTTATCTCAATTGTTTCTGCATGAGAAATACAGCTTAGTAAACTTAAAAAAAGAGCAAAGAGTTCTACAACACTCTTACAATTATTCATATAGCCCCCAATACTCAACCAGTCGCATAACGTCCTAGCACTGCTGCCCCTTGAGGCTGGCGCTGCGAAGGCGATAGCCATAGCTGCTGCAGGGTCAAGTGTCAGCTGCAACGTCTGGTTAGATGGCACTGCGACACGCAGCAACCACTTAGCAATTCGACGGTGGCACATGCGGGCCCGCCATCGCTGGACCATCTTACGCCGCTGCCGCTGATCAGCCAGCGCCTAAACCTGCAGCTGAAGGACGGTCACTACCGTGTCGGCCTGATCCGCCGACTTGTCGTGGCGGTAGCTGGCTCTAGTCAAACAGCGCGAACGGTGCCTTTCGTCGCGTGGGGTGATGATGGCAACGGGACCCGCGCGTATTCGACTCGGTTGCGCTCAGGCCAGCTCCCCCCAATACCGGAACGCCCACCAAAGCTGATAAAACAGTGCGATCAGGCTGATCGCAGCGTGCACGCCGTGCCTTCGGGTGCTGGCTCCTACGATCGCAACCAGCAGCAACGTTGCGAACAAAGACACGTAGGCCGTACCCAGGTTCGAAATATGGTCAACGCCTTTCATCATCGTGTCGTAGACGTCAATGACACACATGGTGCCGTACAACCCAAAGAACCAGATGCGACGGGACAGAAAATAGTCCTTGTATCCGTCGTAGCCATCCAGGTTGTCCGGAAACAGCATCGCGCAAATCAGGTACAACACGACGGCATAGAAAACCACGAACAGGTAATTCTGAAACAGCCACGTCTCCTGCTGGACAAGGGCAAATTCCCACCACCAGAAGAAGATCATGTTGAAAAACATCGATCCTACCCAGACCAGGTGGACCCAGTATTGTTTGTGCGTTCCCGGGTGTTGCACGATGCGGGCAACGCCCTTTAACAGATGAGCGATTCCCAGACCCACGATGATCGAGGTTAGCACGGAGATGTATTCGAACAGTTCCAACAGCCCTTCCTTTGTTGGTACGTATGACTCGTTACAACGCGCCGCGCTGTCGAGCTATTGAACCCAAGCCTCAGCAGCAGGTCTTGTCGGGAGTATAGGAAATTCAAACGCCCTTTTGGCCTGAAGGGGGCGGTTTCCTCGCCCGGCAATTTTGGAGTCAGGTTCAAGTGCCAGTCTTCGCTGACAAGTCAGATCAGGATTTATCCTCATCGTCTTGGGCAATCGGACCGGAATCTTAAGGTCCACGACCAAGTGGCAGGACGGATGGACAAAGAGTTCAGCGGCGGGAAGCTCGAAAACCACAGCCCACTGCGAGGTCGAGGATTTTCAGTGCTCTCCAGGGCCTAAAGCTTGGCAACGTTAGCGGCTTGGTCCACAGAGAGCCGATCGAGCTGCCGATATTGAACCGCTTCGCTGAGATGCTGAATCGAGACGTCGCGTTGGCCTGCCAGATCAGCAATGGTGCGGGCGAGGCGCTGCACTCGGTGGCACGCTCTGGTAGACAGGCCCAACCGCTCGGCGATGTTTTCCAGCATGGTTTGAGTCCGTTTGTTAAGTGGCGCAAATTCATCGAGTGCACTGCCGCTCAACTGAGCATTGAGTCGTTGCTGGCGCTCATCCTGCATTCTTCGGCCGGCTGCCACTCTTTCTCGCACCGGGCCTGAAGCTTCTCCTGCCGGTGCTTCATTCAGCTCTTTTAGGGTGACCCG
>JBCCUW010000468.1:0-3601 GCA_039196385.1 Pseudomonadota bacterium | reverse complement strand
GTGGCCGAGAATCACCGGATACTCATCCAATTAGTCCATCGCGGGATATTTGGGAATCAACAGCGTGTGTCCATCGACCTGGGGCATAACATCCATAAAAGCTAACGTATAGTCATCTTCGTAAACCTTGATGGCAGGTGCTTCTCCACGCAGAATTTTGGCGAATATATTGTCGCTATCGTAAGCCATACTTCTTAACCTGCTCTACTTCAATTCAAATCCGGCATAACCGGCGTCAACGACCTCACGGCACTTTTCGATATACGGCGGCACGCCGAGATAGGGCATGAAAACACGTTCCTTACCTGCCACGTTAGAACCCAGATACCAGGAATTGCAGCGCGGATAAACAGAGGTGTCAGCAACCTCGTTGACGTGCTCTACCCAGTCGCTTTCAGCATCAGCCGCGGCTTGAATGCTCGACTTCTGGTGAGCCTGCATATGTTCGATACAATCGGAAATCCACTCCACATGATGTTCG
This sequence comes from Pseudomonadota bacterium, assembly GCA_039196385.1. Lineage (GTDB taxonomy): Bacteria > Pseudomonadota > Gammaproteobacteria > Pseudomonadales > Azotimanducaceae > UBA4421. Next base: position 3,120 of record JBCCUW010000468.1, on the reverse strand, counting down.
ATACTCGGCAGCATATTGGAGAGTACCGACGGGCTGCCCGGACCGGTGATCAAAAAGAGGTTGGGGAAACCTGCTGTGGCCAGCCCCAGATAGGCTCGCGGTCCGTGTGCCCACTTGTCTGCAAGGAGTTGACCACCCAGCCCCTGTATCTGGATGTTGGTCACAGCGCCGGTCATGGCATCAAAGCCCGTCGCCAGCACCAGCGTATCTACTTTGTATTCCTGATCAGTGGTGACTACAGCGTCTGCCTCGACACGTTGCAGCGGCGAAGTATTCAGGTCAACCAGGCGTACATGCGGCTGGTTGTAAGTTGCAAAGTAGTCCGTATCAACACACAGGCGTTTGCAACCCACCGGGGTTGTTGGGGTCAGCTGCTCCGCGACCTGCGGATCATCCACCAACTCGGCAATTTTGCCTTTAAGAAACTGTCGCGCTGTGGCATTGGCGTTGTCGTCAAACATGAGATCACTGAACGCGCCCATGAAGGCCAGTCCGCCACGTGCCCAACGGTCTTCGTATTCAGCCTGCCGCGCGGCCTCGTCCACCGCCAGCGCAGAAACGTCACTGTCACGAAAATTTGCGCCAAAACCCCGCTGCCAGTTGTCCGCACGAAATTGCGCATACCGGCTTTTGATGTCCGCCACATATGTCTCACTGAGCGGCTCATTGTGCGCTGGCACCGAGTAGTTTGGTGTACGTTGAAATACCATTACGGACGCGGCCTGTTTGGCCATTAATGGAATGCTCTGAATGGCTGAGGAGCCGGTACCGATAACGCCGACGTTCCGGCCACTGAAATCGACCCCTTCCTGTGGCCACTGCCCGGTGTGATAGACCGCACCCTTGAACTGATCCAGGCCTTCAATGTCCGGGTAATTCGGCACTGACAGGCAACCTGTTGCCATCACCACAAAACGCGCGCTGGCGGTGGCTATGCCATCACAATGATCCAGCGTCAATTGCCACAGGCTGTTTGCTTCATCGTAGTCGCAGCTGCGCACCCGGGTCTTGAGCTGAATGTCGGGCCACAGGCCAAAACGATCCGCCACATGATTGGCATATCGCAACAACTCCGGCTGGGTGGCGTAACGCTCAGTCCACTCCCATTCCTGTTGCAGTTCTGGCGAGAATTGATATGAATATTCAATACTCGGAATGTCGCAGCGAGCGCCGGGATAACGGTTCCAGAACCAGGTGCCACCCACGCCATCGCCCGCTTCAAAGATGCGCGCATGCAGGCCTTGCTGGCGCAAGCGGTGCAGCATGTACAATCCGGCAAATCCAGCCCCCACCACCACCGCATCCAGGACCTGAGTGGCGCCTGCGCGGCTTGTATCTTCGTCCCGTGTCTGATTGGTCATGTGCTCCCCATTCTTGTATGTCGTCGCGCACTGTGCCGTGCGTTGTCTTAGCCTCGTGGACTAAGTTTGCGACAAAAGCCAGGCAAGTCCAAGCCACCATCCGGCAACAAGGCCAGGGTCCGGATGGAGCTGATCAAAGCAACAGCAGCGACAATGTGTTTAACGGAAAAGGTGGGGCAAGTCGCCGTGTCCAGCCCCGCGCTGGTGTAACACGGCGACGAACGGAATCAGCCGGCATGCATGGATTGAGAAATCACCGCGTAACCTGTGGTCGCCGCAAGGCGCTTGCCAACGACCGCCTGATACTCATCTGAGTTGTACCAGGCTTTGGCCGCCTCGGTGGACTCAAATTTCAAGATGACGGTCTGTGGTCCAGGTGGGGTTCCTTCAATGGTTTCTGCCGCCACGTCAAAGGACACGAGCTCCGCCCCGTGCGCCTGAATGGTAGGACCCGCGCCCTGCTGATACTCCGCGTATCCCGCTGGATCGTTCACAACGTATTGAGCGATAAAGTAAGCCGCCATATCTCCCCCGAAAAATTAGTGTTTAGGAGGGTCTAGTGTCGCATTAATTTGATTCGGGAGCGAGGCTATCCAGCCAGTTGAGCACATCTGCAGTGTGTTCACCCAGCGCAGGTACGGCCAGTCCTTCAACCCGCGCCCGCCCCGGTACCACGGGCAGCGGCACGGCTTGCGCGCCAACCCGTATGACTTGCGTACGCAAATCGCTGTGCGTGGCCAAAGCACTGACCGGGTTAACCGGGGCAAACGCCAGATCAGCCCGGTCCAGGCGCCGGCTCAGCTCGGCAAAACTGTTCAGCCCGAACTGATGCTGCAACGTGCCGTCAACGTAGTCTCGATGCGTGACCCGGGTTTCGTTATCGCGGCAGCGCGGGTCATTGAGCAGCTCCGGTTGCTGCAGGCCCACCTCACACAACCGGGTCCACTCACGCTCGTTCTGGATGGACAAGACAAAGCGCACCTCATCTGCACTGCTGAATACGCCATACGGGCAGATGCCGGGGTGTGCCAGCCCGACGCGGGCGGGCGCCTCGCCGGTATGCTGCTCCAGCAGGTAGGGTACTGCCATCCACTCAGCCACAGCATCGAACAAGGCCACGTCAATAGACTCACCATGACCGGTCTGCGCTCGCCTGAGCAGCGCTTCCAGCACAGCTTCGTAAGCGAACATGCCCGTGGACAGATCCACCACCGACACGCCAACTCGTCCAGGCTCATGCACCGATCCGGTGATTGCTGCCAGACCCGATTCCGCCTGCATCAAGAGGTCGTACGCCTTGCGTGCCGCACCTGGACCCGTCGGGTGAAATCCCGAGATGGACACCGAAATCAAACCCGGGTGCTCCTCGTGCAGCGTATCGAGATTCAAACCCAGGCTTTGCAGTGCGCCGGGTTTGAGATTCTGAATCAACACGTCGCTGGCCAGCACCAGCCGCCGCAGCCGCGTTAAATCCTCAGCATGCTTCAGATCCAGCACCACCGATTTTTTCCCGGCATTGAGCCAGACAAAGTAGCTGCTCTCCCCGGCCACAGCCGTATCATAAAAACGCGCAAAGTCGCCTTCCGGGCGTTCAATTTTGATGACTTCTGCACCCGCCAGCACGAGCCGGCGACTGCACAACGGCGCAGCCACCGCCTGCTCCAATGAAACCACTCGGATACCCTTCAGCGGCAGATGCGCGGTATCCTGCATATCAGTCTGCGGCATGCATTCTCCTGTCACAAATGTACTGGACAAG
>JBCCUW010000467.1:0-3609 GCA_039196385.1 Pseudomonadota bacterium | reverse complement strand
CAACGGCATGGGTGTGGGCGCCAGCGGATCACTGCCGGGTTCGGTGGCCCACATGCCGTAGTCATGTGCGCCATGATAAAAGCCGTCAAACAGGGCAATTTTTTCTTTGCCGGAATAGCCACGCGCCGCGCGAAAGGCGTACATGGTTGCCTCAGACCCGGTGTTGCAGAACACCACGCGTTCTGCGCAGGGACTGCCCGCCTGCAGCAGATGCGCCAGCTTCATCTGGCTGGTGGAATGGATGCCGAACATCCAACCCAGTTTGCTGCGCGCCTGGATCGCCTGTTCCACCTCAGGATGTACATGACCCAGCATGTGCAGACCGAAACCCACCGAGGTGTCTATGTAGCGATTGTCATCTGCGTCAAAAACATAGGCGCCCTGGCCACGTTGGATAAACACCGGGTGAGGCATCTCCAGATTGGCCGCCAGGCCGGAGTTCAACAGTTCCGCACGGTCTTCCGATATCTGTTGCGATTGACGGGTTTTATCCAGCAGCGATTGTCTGGCTTCAGCAACGGTAGGCATGGCAACTACTTACCGGACAGGCGCTCCACCACCGGCGCAAAGCTCTCCATGTTGTCGCGCCCGATGGTGACGTAAGAAATTCCGTGCAGTTCCCGGCGCCGCTCCAGTTCATCACAAATTGCATCCACCGAACCAAATAAGGCGTGCGGGTGTTTCGCCATGTCTTCTTCAGACAAACCGAACATCTGCGCAAACTGCCCCAGCACCGGGGCCGGATCGTCCATGACAAAGGTAAAGTATGCGCCAATCTCCAACTCCAGATCGTCAAAACGGTCGCCAGCGCCCTGTTTTATCCAGCCAATCTTTTTCTGCGTTTCCGCCTCGGAAGACAGTTGCACACCATCCGGCCCGATCATCCCGGAGCGATTATTGAAGTTCAGACTGACAATGTCCGCTTCGCGCCCGGCCAGGCGCAGGATGCGCGGGCTACCGCCGCCGATCATGATCGGCGCTGCACCCACGGGCTTCGGGTCACCCGCGAAATCTCGCCAGTTAAGCGTATTGTTAGACACTTCAGCGGGGCCATCACCACGAAAAGCTTTAACCCCTTCGATCACGTCACCCAAACGGTCGATGCGCACCACGGGCTCATCCATCGGCAAACCAATGGCCGCGTACTCTTCTGTAATCCAACCCGCGCCCAATCCAAACTCCAGCCGACCGTTTGAGAGTTTGTCGATTGTCATCGCTGACTTAATCAACACCACCGGGTTGTGGTAATCAATGCAAAACACCCGGCAACCGATGTTGATGGTCGAGGTGACCGCAGCGGCATAGGCCATAGCCGGGATAGAAGCAAGGTTCTGCACCGGATGATTGGCTTTCTGTAATGCCGCACCCTCGCCCAGAATATGGTCAGCCAGGTGAAAGGTTGAATATCCCAGCGCCTCCGCCTGCTGCGCTTGGTTAGACCAGTCTTCCGCATTTTCCGCATTAAATGACTGCACACCGAAACGAAATGGTTTAGCCACTGCTGTCTCCCGAAATATTGTCTGACAAACAAAAATGCCTGCCGCAAACTCACGCCGAAACGTTCATCCGCAGGCAGGCACGACGGTACTCAAGCCTGATTAGAATTGAATACGCTTGGTAATACCCCCATCAATAACCACATTGGTACCGGTGGTAAAACCACTGCGAGGCGATACCAGCATGGCGACCTGGGCCGCCACTTCATCAGCGGTGCCCATGCGACCCAGAGGGATGTCCGCCACGGTGGCGTCATAAAACGCAGTCATGTGCTGCTTGATGTTGTCCCATGCACCACCTTCGATGAAAATTGGTCCGGGGCTGACCGCGTTCACGCGAATACCCTTGGGCGCCACTTCCTGAGACAAAGCACCGTTGTAGTTCAGCAGCGCGGCTTTTAACGCGTTGTACGGCCCGGCATTCATGAATTTTTCCAACGCTGCTGTTGTGGATATCAGAATGACGTTGCCGTTGCTGGAAGCTTCCAGATGCGACATGGCCCCTTCAACCAGACGCACAGCGCCCAACATATCGTATTCGAGGTGACGCCGCCAGGCATCTTCACCCTGCGCACCACCACCACTGACATTGGAGACCACAATATCAATGCCACCCAGCGCTTCTGCACTGGCGTCGATCCAGCCTTTCAGCGAATCACCGTCGCCAACGTCTACCGACTGACCGAAGGCAGTGACACCTTTGCCGCTGAGATCTGCTACTGCGGCATCAATCTCTTCCTGATTGCGTGCACAGATGGCTACGTTGCAGCCTTCGTCTGCCAGTACATTGGCTATAGCACGGCCAATACCCTTGGTGCCGCCGGTGATCAGCGCGTTTGCGCCTTTAAGTTGTAAGTCCATCTGTGTGTCCCTCTGTTTGTTAACCCGTCAGGTTAGATAAGTTAGTTAAGTTTGTTTTGGTTAAGCACCAGATCTGCAATCGCGTAGACTCAGATCGGCCCGAACTTCGGTTTCGGCGGCTGTTCTATCTCTCCCACCTGCACGCATACTTTGCCACCTTCCAGCATCACGGGGAAGCTCGCAATGGGTTTTTGTGCAGGGGCTGCCGTGCAGGCACCCGTGCGCACATCAAAGCGCGCGCCGTGCAAGGGGCAGGAAATCTGAAAGCCGCGCAAGCGACCAGTGGCCAGTGACTGCCGCGCATGACTGCATTGCGCGTGCACGGCGTAAAACTGTCCCTCAACCTGGCACACGAGCACTTCAACGTCACCCACCTTGACGACCGTGGATTGTCCTTCCGCCAGGTCAGCCATGGACAGCACCGGTGTGTACATCTACTTAGCCCAGGTCACCGGTTGACGATACAGGTAGTCGTCAAGGGTTTTGTGAAAGTGACGAATACGTAACTCCTGATCAGATATCCACAGACCCCGATAACCCGCCGAATTCATTCCGCGCTGCACCATGGCCAGATTGGATGCATCCTGGTCCAGGACTTCGCCGATTGATTCTTCACCATGGGCAAACTGTCGATGTGCCGGCCGTTCAGGCCAGGGTTCACCCTCGGGCACAAGGCTGTAGTTCTGCAGATCGTAGTACATCTTGTTCGGATCGGTTTCGTGCGGACGCTGGCGGAAAATCATCACGCTGTTGCAGTGAATGTTCATGGTGATATTGGGAAAGATCAGATAGTGGTAATCATCCGTCAGCTGATCGTCATTCAGTTCGCTGAAATCAAAACCCATCTGTTTGCCATTCTTGCGCAGGTGCTGCTGCACCGCGCGCCGCACACCCAGGCCATCACCGGTATACGTGTCCGGATCAAATCCATACAGCTCCATGAAGTTGCGCATCTCCTGGGTGATGATGGCGCCATCTTCCAGATGCGTGCTGACACAGCCAAACGGAATGAGATAACGGTTGTGCTTGTCGTAACAGTCAATCTGCACATCCATGTCTTCAAGCATGGTCATCAGCTGCGGATGCGTACCCGCCACGTGATAGGTTTCGTTAAACGCATCAACGGAGGTCTTCCAGTTGCAATCCCACTCAACGGTCACATCGTTAACCAGCGCCATACGCTCAAAGTGATACGGGTCCAGGTGAGCTGGAATCATGCCGAGATAATCTGCCAGAGGCTCCGCATCGGGAT
>JBCCUW010000466.1:0-3641 GCA_039196385.1 Pseudomonadota bacterium | reverse complement strand
GCCACCACAAAGTATTCTTCGCGCATGGCCAGAAAGCGACCGCGCACCTGTCTGGCCAGGGTTGTCCAGCCAAACAGCGACAGAATCAGTGTCACCCCGAAGTAGGTCGTTAATGGCGACCAGGCTGCAGGTAAAGCTGCCGACAGGCCCATCCACAATGGCAGGGAAGGGATTGATTGCAGTATCTCAATCGACCGCTGCACCCCATTGTCGACCAAGCCTCCAAGGTAACCGGCAAAACCACCCAGCAGCACACCCAGGAACAACGTCAGCGCAACACCGATGATGCCAATCGACAGCGACACACGCGACCCATATAGAATGCGCGAAAACACGTCTCGGCCTAATGCATCAGTACCCAGCCAATGAAAATAGCCGCCAACGCCATCTGTGCCTTCAGCGTCACTGGCAACGCCAATCAGATGACGCTCCATTGGAATGAAGCCCCAGAGCTCATAAGGCGTACCCCTGGTAAAGAAATGCAGTTCAAATCGTGTATCAACGTCTTCTGCATATTCCCGCATCCAGGTATCAGGATTAATCGACAGGTCATACGCGTACACAAATGGCCGCCAGTGAAATATCCCGTCCGCATCAATGAATTGCACACTCATGGGTGGGGCGTTAATGGCTCTAGCGTTGCGCTGTTCAGGCGTATACGGGCTGATGAACTCGCAGAAAATCGCCAGCAGGTAAAGCACCACGAGTGTCCCACCACCCAGCAGCGCCAGCCGGTGTCTGCGGAAGCGTAACCATGCGAGTCGCCCGGGCGACAGATCTTCAGGATTGCTCATAGCGAATCCTCGGATCTGCCCAGGCCAGCAACAAATCAGATAGCAGCATGCCCAGCACGGTCAGCACACTGAGAAGCATGATCAGACTACCGGCAAGATACATGTCCTGCGCGATCAGCGATTGCACCAGCAACGGCCCCGTGGTTGGCAGGTTAAGCACTACACCAACGATGGCTTCACCCGACAGCAGCGCAGGTAACAAAAGACCAATGGTGCTGATGAATGGGTTAATGGCAATCCGCACCGGGTATTTCATCAACAGCTTGAACGGCGGCACCCCTTTGGCGCGAGCTGTGGTGACATAGGGTTTCTGCAATTCATCCAGCAGGTTTGCGCGCATCAGGCGCATCGTAATGGCCATGCCTGAGGTGCCTACCACGATAATCGGAATCCAGATGTGGGCCAGCAAGTCGCCGAACCGCGCCCAGCTCCAGGGCGCATTCACGTACTCGGGCGAGAACAACCCTCCGACGCTCACCCCAAACAGGGTGTAACCCAGATACATCAACACCAGCGCAATCAGAAAGTTCGGTGTCGCCAGCCCCAACAAGCCGATCGTGGTAAACGTATAGTCTGCGGCCGAGTATTGACGCACGGCGGAGTAGATGCCAATCGGCAACGCCAGCAACCAAGTAAAGATCAGCGCCCCGACACTGATCAGCAACGTATAACCCAGCCTCTCCCAGACCAGTTCGTTGACGGGTCTGACAAACAGATAAGAAAAACCCATATCGCCGGTGATAAAGTTGCCAATCCAGTACAGATATTGCAACGGTATGGGTTGGTCCAGATTGTACTGCGCACGCAGGTTCTGCACGCGTTCATCACTCATATCCACGCCGCTGGAGGTGAGTTGTTCCAGGGTTGCAGTGACAATGTCTCCCGGCGGCAGTTGCACCACAACAAAAACGATCACCGAGATTACCGCCAGGGTCGGGATCATTCCCAACAGGCGACGTATGACGTACTTGCTCATGTTGCTCATCTTTCGAAATACCACGTGGATGGGTGGTACGGCATGGTGCCCCGGATATCCCATCCCCACAGCCCAGTGTCGACAACATTTTTTAGTCGATCAGATACCACCACAGGCTGCGGCGCCAGACCGACGGTGCCGATAGTCCACAATTCCTCCGCGTTGGTAGCCAGAATCTGTTTGCCCAGTTGTACCCGCCGCACGGGATCCATGGTTGTGCTGAATTCGTCAGCAATACGCTGCAGCTCAATGACGTCAGGTGGCGGTTGCTGACCCTGTTGGCCCCCAGTGAGGTACCAGCGTGACCACTCAGACCACATCGCCAGACTGGCGGCCAGCTTACGCGGTACCCAGAAATCGGGATTGCCCGGAAACAGAATGTCTGTGGTTCGGTCTGCATGCCACAGCGTCATGACAAACTCGTTCGACATCGCACGTGCCAGCTGCAGACCTCGATCAATCAGGCGCGGACGCACATCAATACCCACTGCATTCCAGTAGCTGGTGATTAGCTCCATGGAGATTTGTTTGGGGGTTTCGGTATCCACATACTCAACGGTGGGAATGAACTTGCTGCCATCGGGAAACTCGCGCATACCGTCACCGTCAATATCGACCAGACCTATTTCGTCAAATAGACTTTTCGCAGCAGCTGGATCGTATTGGGTATAGGCGGTGGCGAACGCGGGTTCGAAGTAATCACTTTCAGGAATGACCGTCACCTGTCTGGGCACACCACGACCGAAATAGATGATCTGATTCATCTCTTCTCGATTGATGGCCAGAGACAAGCCGCGCCGAAATCTCACATCCTGGAAGAGTGTCCGCAAACGCTGATCTGCATGATTCAGATTTGCCTGGAGGGCGAGATCGCTCCCATGCAGGCGACGCCAGATCTTCACTTGGATACCCGAGCTTTTTTCGCCGAGTTTCAGCAGCGGAATATCCTGGGTGGGCAAGCGGAAACCGGCAAAGTCGAGTTGCCCGGTGGAGGCTTTGGCAATCGCCACCGCGGTGTCGCCAACCACTTCTGCTTCGATGGCGTCAATGTAGGGTAGTTGCCGGCCCTGCGGATCAATCTTGAAGTAATAGGGATTGCGCGCATAGGTGCTTTGTGTCGGGGTGAACTCCCTGGGCATGAAAGCCAGCATGGTTGGCTGATTGACCAGTTCCGGTATGCGACGTTGGGTCAGTGCCGCTGACATAAATGTTTGCCAATTGATAAAACCCATCCGTTCAAGCCGCTCCGCAATCACTGCCTGATCGGTGTAGCTGGGGTGAAACTGCTCTAAATAGTGCTTAGGCGCGAGATAGCGTTCCGGCTGCTGCGCCATGTTGTTAACGAAGAAAGGACTGGGTTTCGGGAACGTGTACACCAGCGTCCACGGGTCGACTGCGCGCATTGCCAGGCCAATCATTTCCGGTGGGGGAACCGGCTGGAACGACATATTCAGTTGCAGGTCGTTTATGGCAAACAGAAAGTCCGCTGCGCTCAGGGGTTGCCCATCCGACCACTTCAAGCCTCTACGCAACCTAACCGTCAGCTCTCGACCGTCAGCACTATAGTGATAAGACAATGCCAGATTTGGCAGAATGGTTTTGTGATCCGCGGCAATGGTGAACAGACCTTCCGGGCTGCGCAGCATGGGCACATCTTCGACAATCAGCCGAGCAGTACCTCCATACTGCCCCATCGAGCCATAAGGGGTAATCACCACAGGATCTTCCGGCAGACGCTGCGCCACCGGCGGGAGGTTCTGCGCGTCAAGCATCGGGCTCTGCGAAAATTCTGTCAGGTTCAGTTGCGCCGCGGTTCTGGCGGGTTCAAACCAGGCTTGTGGGTAGCGGGCTTGTACATCAACAGATGCTGC
>JBCCUW010000465.1:0-3648 GCA_039196385.1 Pseudomonadota bacterium | reverse complement strand
CGGTGCCGTCATCAAAGGGCTGCGCGATTTACGTCGGGATTTGTTTGCCCACCTGGAAACCAGACCTTCCTCTTTTTATGACCGCGTAGCGGTCGGCAGAGTGATGACCCGGGTGACCAATGATGTGGAGGCCCTGTTCGAATTGTTACGTGGGCTGGGCAGTCTGGTTGGCGAATTTGTACCGTTTTTTGTCGCGTTAACGGTGATGCTGGCCATTGATGCGCAGCTCACTTTCATCCTGCTGCTCGCCCTGCCCGTACTGGCTATTGCCACGTTCTACTTTCGCCGCACAACCCGCCACCTGTTTCGCCAGGTCCGACAGACGCTGTCAGCGCTGAATCAGAACATGCAGGAAAACCTGGCTGGCCTGCAGGTTGTGCAACTGTCCGACCGGCAGAAGTTCAATCTGCGCAGATATACCGCGATTAACGAAGACAATCGGGGCTTCGAATTGCGCTCAGCGCGCGTGGAAACACTTTACGGGGCGTTTAACGACAGCCTCGCCCACGCTGCCATTGGGGTGATCATCTGGTACGGCGCAAGCCAGGTCAGCACATTGAGTATGACCCTGGGAGAAGTTGTTCTGTTTACCCAGTTTATCGGCATGTTGTTTCATCCTGTTGTCGTGCTGGGTGAGCAAACCAACATCCTGTTTCGCGCCATGGCCTCAGGAGAGCGCATTTTCCAGGCCATCGATTGGGATGAACGTATCCACGAACCCGCCAACCCAGTGGCATTGCCGCCACGTTTGAAAGGTGAAGTACGCTTTAATGGAGTAAATTTCAGCTACGACCAGGATATGCAGATCTTGCACGATGTGAGTTTTACCATTGCCCCGGGCGAAAAGTTGGCGATTGTGGGGCCGACCGGCTCCGGCAAAAGCACAATTATCCGTCTGCTGGGGCGGTTTTACGACTTTGCTGATGGCCAGATTTTCCTGGACGGCATCGATCTGAATCGGATCCACAGCCACGATTTACGTCGCCGCGTGGGCGTGGTCCTCCAGGACTTCCACATTTTCTCAGGCTCGATCTACGACAATATTGCTCTGGGGAATTCCACCATTACCCGCGACGTGGCGGAACAGGCTGCGCGCACCGTGAACGCCCACGGCTTTATCAGCAACCTGCCACAGGGATACGACACACCCCTGACGGAGCGCGGCCAGAACCTGAGTCAGGGTCAGCGGCAGCTACTGGCGTTTGCCCGGGTCCTGGCGGCAGACCCGGAAATTCTGGTGCTCGATGAAGCCACCGCCAGTATCGACACCGAAACCGAACTGCTGATTCAAGATGCTCTCCGACAGCTGACAGAAGGCAGAACCTCTATTCTGATTGCCCATCGCCTGCAGACCATTCAGGAAGCAGACCGAGTGCTGGTGTTACATCGCGGTCGCGTGGAAGAACTTGGCACCCACCAGGAACTGCTGCAGGCAGAGGGCCTCTACGCCACCCTGCACAGCCTGCAGTTCCAGGACGATATTTCCGAGCTTGATTCGCCGGAGTGAATTTGGCATCGTCTGACGACAAGGCACGCACTAAACCTATCATCAAGAGGAGGCCCCCATGCGAATGTGTAACCTAGCGTTTACACACTTCCTTGGTAATCGCCCCAGCTCTGGCAATTTATCGCGTATTCGATAACTGGCTTGAGCTGATCCCAAATCCGGCACCCTGACGGATGCCGTCGTTCTGTCTATCTGTACTTGAGTTGACGTACGTCGTTTACGCATGTTGGCAACGCCTGCCTGCGCACGCGTTGAAATACCAGAGACAAGATACAAGATACGCAAGACAATCTAATGAATACGCTACTCAGTGCTCAATCCATCAGCTACCGGTTCACCAGCGAACCCCTCTTTGAGAACATTTCCTGTACCCTTTCCGGCCAACACAAAATCGGCCTGATTGGCCATAACGGTTGTGGCAAAAGCACCCTGCTGCGCCTGTTGGACAACTCCCTGGCACCCGATCAGGGCAGCATCAGCGTAGCCGCAAACTGCATTATTAGTCGTGTTGAACAGGCGCTACCGGATGACCTGCAAACACTCGATGCTCTGCACGCGGTGCTGTCAACACAACCTGTGGAGCAGCACGATGAATTCCGCTGGCAAGCTGAAATGCTGCTCACTCAGATGGACTTTGGTCCAAAGCTCTGGGATCTGCCCACACATTCGCTGAGTGGCGGGCAACAAACCCGGCTGTTGCTCGCCCGCGCGCTGATGCGAGCACCCAATCTGCTGTTGCTTGACGAACCGAGTAATCATCTCGATCTACCCACAATGCTCTGGCTGGAAGAATTTCTGCAGAGCTGGTCCGGCGCTTTTGTGCTGGTATCACACGACCAACGCCTGCTCGATCGGGCAACCGAACAAACGTGGATTATGCGCGACAGACGCCTGCACCATTTTGACCTGCCATGCAGTGCCGCGCGGCAAGCGCTTATGGAACGAGATCTCAATGAAGCGCAACAACATGCCTCAGAGCAGAAAGAAATTGATCGCTTACAGACCAGCGCCAAACGCCTGGCGACCTGGGGCAAGGTGTACGACAACGAAAACCTGGCGCGCAAAGCCAAGACCATGGAAAAACGGGTGAGCATTCTGGAAGAGGCACAAACGGAACTCACTGAAGGTGCGCCGTGGCAACTCTCCCTGCAAGGCCAGTCAATGCCGGCAGACCGTTTGCTGGCCCTGCAGGAACTGTTGGTGCAACCAGCAGCCGACGCTGACGTGCTATTCAACAGTGGCGTGCAACAAATCAGAAGCGGACAACGTGTGGCGCTGATTGGCGCCAACGGTTGCGGCAAATCATCGCTGCTGCGAATGTTATGGCAGCAGTATCAACACGCGACACAAGCAACGGGTCCGGCTGCCATCGTCCTGCATCCCGAATGCCGCCTGGGATACTATGATCAGAGCCTGCAGCAGCTGGCTGACGGGGATACGCTGGAACAGGCCCTGCGGCCTTACGCCAGCTTACAGCCGGAAGCGGTGCAGATTGATCGCCGCATTACGCTGGCACTGATCAACGCGGGTTTTGCCTACCGTCGCCACCAACAGCGCGTTGGTGAACTAAGCGGTGGTGAGCGCGCGCGTCTGCTGTTTGTCGCGCTCAGTCTGGCCAACTATCACGTGCTGCTAATGGATGAGCCGACCAACCACCTTGATCTGGAGGGCAAGGAGCAATTGGCGGATGCGTTGCTGAACTACCCCGGCGCGGTGATTCTCGTAACCCATGACCGAGCCCTCATTGAACAAGCCTGCAACCGGTATTGGCTGGTGAACGACGGACGGATGCAGCGCTGGCACGATCTACCGAGTCTGTATGCGGAACTCGTGACCACACCAAGCGCTAACGATAACAATCAGAGCTCGATCAGGGCCGAAACAGTCCCCGCGCTTGAAACGAGTGAGGATGATCTACTGGACAGGCTGGTCACACTGGAAAGTAAGCTGGCTGCTGACCAGGCGCGCAAGTCCAACCATCAAAAACCGAAGTTGCAAGCGGCCTGGCAAGAAGAAATTGCACAACTAAAGCGTCAACTGGCCTTTGATGAGTGAGCGGCGACGAGCGGCCGGTGACGACAGACCGGCGACGTACGCCGGTCTTTCTACTTAGACTCTAGTGTTTAAGCCGGCGGAGTTTG
>JBCCUW010000464.1:0-3667 GCA_039196385.1 Pseudomonadota bacterium | reverse complement strand
TGTGAGGTTCATTATCGTAAGTAACAACTATAGATCAACGAAAATGATTCACGCAGCCACTAATCACGCTGCAATGCGACGAAAACTCAGCAATTTCAGTTCAGCGCGCGGTTATGCCACTATGCGTTCCCGGATCAGCCCAGACGGCAGACAGGATCGTATGGCATTAGATTTACGCCCCGTTTTTGGACACCAACATGCCCACCATCAGCAGTAAACTGCCGGAGGTCGGCACCACTATATTCACCGTGATGTCAGCACTGGCGCAGGAACATGGCGCGCTGAATTTATCCCAGGGTTATCCGGACTTCGATGGTCCACCCGCACTGTTGGAGCGGGTTCAGTACTATCTGAACCATGGTCATAACCAGTATCCACCCATGATCGGTGTGGCCAGCCTGCGCCAGGCAATTGCCACCAAAGTGAAAGACTTGTACGGCGCCAGCGTTGATCCGGAAACGGAGATCACCGTCACCGCTGGGGCCACTGAAGCACTATTCTGCGCCATTGCCGCAACAGTGGGCCCAGGTGACGAAGTGATTGTGTTTGACCCCGCATACGATAGCTATGCCCCTGTGGTGCGCCTGCAGGGTGGCCAGACAATACATATACCCATGCGCGCAGAGCAGAATTTCGCCATCGACTGGCAGCGCGTTGCGGACGCCGTGACGCCACGCACTCGCATGCTCATTATTAATACCCCACACAATCCAACCGGTACCGTCTGGCACGCCGCAGATATTGAAGCACTGCGGGAACTGATCACGGATACCGACATTTTTATCCTCGCTGACGAGGTATACGAACATATCGTGTTTGATCAGCTTCAACACGAAAGCATGTGTCGCTACGCGGACCTGCTGGAACGCAGCTTTGTGGTATCTTCGTTCGGCAAGACTTATCACGTGACAGGCTGGAAGGTCGGTTACTGCATTGCCCCCGCGGCGTTGAGCGCGGAATTTCGTCGCGTTCACCAGTTTGTGACATTTACGGTGAATACCCCGGTGCAGCTGGGTCTTGCGGATTTTCTGCAACAAACGCCCGAACACCACCTTGAGCTGGGGGCGTTCTACCAGGCCAAACGCGACCTATTCTGCAAGTTACTCGAACCTTCCCGCTTCACGCTGATGCCGTCCGGCGGCACCTACTTCCAGCTACTGAACTACGCCAGTATCAGTCAGGATCGGGACCTGGAACTGGCCCAGCGCTGGACCCGCGAGCTGAAACTCGCCAGCATCCCGGTATCGGTGTTTTATGCTGACCCGACACAGTTGAATCAGCCTGTCTTACGCTTCTGTTTTGCCAAAGACGACGGCACCCTCACCCATGCCGCCGAAATATTATGCAGCCTCTGAATCTGGCGCTGATACAAAGCCACACTCACTGGCACGACCCGGCGGCCAACCGCACGCACTTTACCACCCTGTTGGATCAGGTCCATGCACAGACCGACCTGGTGGTGCTGCCTGAGATGTTCAGCACCGGCTTCAGTATGGCAAGCACTATCATTGCTGAATCTATGCAGGGTGAAACGGTCAGCTGGATGCAGGCGCAGGCGGAGCGTATCCAGGTCACGCTGTGCGGCAGTTTAGTCATTCAGGATGGCGCGCACTATTACAACCGACTGCTCTGGGCCGAACCTGACGGCAGTTATCAGTGGTACGACAAACGCCACCGCTTCCGCATGGCAGGTGAGCATGAACACTACAGCGCCGGCGTTGACGTCATCACGCCGGTGCTCAAGGGCTGGCGCATCCGTCCCCTGATCTGCTACGACCTGCGCTTTCCGGTATGGCTGCGCAATCGCGACAGCTACGATGTGCTGGTTTGTGTAGCCAATTGGCCCAGCGCCCGCCAGCTTGCCTGGCAGACACTGCTGCGGGCGCGCGCCATTGAAAACCAGGCTTATGCGGTTGGCGTAAATGTCATTGGTCAGGATGGCGCTGGGGTCAACTACGCCGGCGGTAGCGCGGTTTATGCGCCCGATGGCGCCACCGTTGTTGAATTAAACGAACACCAGAGCGTTACTGAGGTGGCGTTGTCCGCACAGACCTTAGTAGAGCTGCGCAAATCCTTCCCAGTGTGGCAAGATGCAGACTCGTTTGACATGACGGAGTAAATGATTGATCAGGCAGTTCTCTTCAGCAGTATGTATTACCGCCCTTCTTGTTTTGGGTGGTTGTGGTAACAGCGAATCAACCTCGGCTGCCAGCGACGGCAATGACACCTCAGCGGCAACTGCCACCGACACACAGGGTAAAGATATTTACGGCCAGTATTGCTTTTCCTGTCATGGCCCCGGCCTGAACGGCGCGCCCAAACTGGGCGATACTGAAGCCTGGGCCCCCCGGATCGCCAAAGGCAACGACCTCATGCTCCAGACAACCATTGCCGGCATTACGCCGGCCATGCCACCCCGAGGATTGTGCATGGGTTGCTCAGACGAGGAACTGCTCGCGACGATCATCTATATGAGCGGTCAATAGCGCAAACTTCTGGCCAAATTAGCCATGTCCAGAGCCGCGCACAGCGCTAAAGCGCTGCAAAACCGGAGCAGAAAACTGGAACGAAACGTGCATTGAGACAAAGTACGCCGTTTAACCCAGTTCTTAAATCTAAAGAGGATGCGGATGAGTCGACATATTCGCGCAGGAGACGTTTTGTCACGCCGCAAAGGCCTGGTCATGCATCGTGGCGTCGCGCTGGGCCACGATCGCGTGCTGCACAACACCCCTGCCCGGGGTGAACATATCTCCAGCGTGGCGGAATTTCGCGCCGGCCGCAGGCTCTACGTGGAGAGCGGCCATGCGGCGTCAAGGCTGCGCGCACAACGCGAGCAACACCGCCAGCCCGCGGGGGATTACCATATTTTACGCAATAATTGTGAACACACGGTGTCGCGAGTCACCGACGGACGAGCGCACAGCCCGCAACTGCGTGGCTGGGTCATGGGCGCTGGTCTGGCGCTGGCCACATTTGCGCTCACCCGTCACCCCGCAGCCACAGCCGCCGCTTACGCAGTGGGTCGCAAACTGGCCCGTTAAGACCAGGTCATTGAACACCGGGCTGGCTGGCTTGAAGCCGGTCCGTTCCCCCGATGTAAGTTGCCGGATACATCTGGCTCACCAGCGTGCGCTATACATCATGCTCACCCACTGAGATAATAGTCGGCTTTGTGCGTAAAGAATTGCATAAAACTACGCACTGTTATGAAGTAGTGGAATAAGAAAAGCATGGCGGACATTACCAGCATTGCCGGGTCAGTGGCATCACTCAAGAGCCACTTCGAAGCGCACAATTATATCTGCAGCGACCAGATCGCCACTGCAGTCTATCTGGCGTATCAGCTGCATAAACCAATTCTTATCGAAGGCCCACCAGGGGTCGGCAAAACTGAACTGGCCAAAACCACGTCCGAGATGTTTGAGCTGCCGCTCATCCGGCTGCAGTGTTATGAAGGCCTGGACGAATCCAAAGCCATTTATGAATGGAAGTACGGCAAACAGCTGTTGTATACCCAGGTCTTAAAAGAAGCGTTAGACGAAGTACTTGACGGCGCTAAGGGGTTTGCCCAATCCGTTAAGCGGCTGCACGAGTTTGGTGACATCTTTTTCTCGGAAGAGTTTCTGGAACCACGCCCACTGCTCAAGGCGCTGAAAGAAGAAGA
>JBCCUW010000463.1:0-3671 GCA_039196385.1 Pseudomonadota bacterium | reverse complement strand
CCGATGTGCCCAGGCATCACCAGAGATACCTGCACGTGCGGCGCATTCAGGCGCAGGTCGGTAATCAATGCCTCGGTAAATCCCTTCACCGCAAACTTAGCCGCAGCGTACGCCGTATGCGAAACATGGGGACCAACACTGGCCCAGAACCCATTCACCGAACTGGTGTTGACGATATGACCGGCATCACTGGCCACCAGCAGATCCATGAACGTCCGACAGCCGTAATACACCCCATACCAGCAGACCGCAAATGTGCGTTCCCAATCCGCCCGATCACCGTGCACAAACTCGCCGCCACCACCAATGCCGGCGTTATTGAACAGCAGATTAATGCTGGTGACCTCATGCTGGGCGACCACTTCGTCACGAAAACGCTGCATGTCCGACTCCGCGCTGACGTCGCAGATGTGCTGGGTGAGGCGTTGTGCTGCAGCCGGCGCCGCCAGGCGCGTCGTTTCGGCCATATTCTCGGCAGACACATCACACATGGCCACATGCGCCCCTGCCCTGATCAGTTGGCAAACCAACTCGCGGCCCATCCCCGTACCACCGCCGGTTACCACGGCCATACGACCCTCAAAGTCTTCCACGCCCTCTCCTTACAGTTGCTCGCGCTTGCGACCCTTGTCAGCGCAACCGCGGATCAAGCTTGTCCGGTTGCACTGTTAATTGATTTTGATACTGCTGCAGCGCCTGGCCATCCAACTCACCCTGTTGATACAAGGCAGACAAAGCGGCGTGGGCAATATAATCACCATCTACTTCAAAATGCTGGCGCAGTTCAGGCCGCGCTTCCGACAAGCCGTAACCATCAGTGCCCAGGACCTCGTAGCGCCCCGGAATCCACGGGGCAATTCCTGCGGCCAGTTTTTTCATATAGTCTGTCGCCGCCACAAACACGCCTCGACTACCGCCAAACATCTCCTCCAGCCTGGAGTGCTGCGGATCTACCAACGGACGCAAACGGTTGTGACGCTCGCAACTCTGCGCATTCCGCTCCAACTCAACAAAGCTTGTAATACTCCACACGGTGACATTTAACTGTAACGCCATCAGTTTATCCCGCGCTGCCAGAACCTGCTGAAATATGGCCCCGCTTCCCAACAGGTGCACCACGGGACGATTCTCATCCACCGTACACTGCTGATAACAGTAACCGCCATCCAACACCCCCTGCTGAATCTGCTCGATGCTCCAGGTGCTCTGTTGCGCCACCTGCTCGATACCGGGCATGGGATAATTTTCGTTGTAGAGAGTCAGGTAATAGAATACGTCTTCCTGGGCTTCATACATACGCCGCATCCCTTCGCGCACAATCAACGTCAACTCAAAAGCGAAGCTCGGATCGTAGCTGAGCAGGTTGGGAATTGTGCTGGCCAGCAGATGGGAATGCCCATCTTCATGCTGCAAGCCTTCACCATTTAAGGTCGTGCGACCCGCCGTACCCCCCAGCAGGAAACCCCGGCATTTCATATCCCCACAACTCCAGATCATGTCGCCCACACGCTGGAAACCAAACATGGAATAAAAGATATAAAAGGGCACCATGGGCAAGCCGTGTACCGCATAGGCGCTGCCTGCGGCCATGAACGAGGCCATTGCGCCGGTCTCACAGATACCCTCTTGCAGGATCTGGCCGTCCTCTGCTTCACGATAGGGCAATAGAGAATCTGCATCCACCGGTCGATATTGCTGCCCCCCAGGCGCATAGATCCCAGCCACTTTGAACAGGCCGTCCATGCCAAAGGTACGGGCCTCATCCGGTACGATGGGCACCACATATTTGCCAATTTCGGGCATGCGCAACAGAGTCGCCAGCAGCCGCACCATTGCCATTGTGGAAGACAAAGGGCGGTCGCCACTGCCAGCCAGGTAATCCTGCAACTGGTCCAGGGTCGGTGCAGGCAGTGAGGGACACACCTGGCGCCGGCGCGGCACCGGCCCACCCAGCGCCCGGCGACGCCCGCGCAGGTACTGCATCTCTTCAGAATCGGTTGGCGGTTCGTAAAACGCCGCTTCTGCAGCCTGTGTATCATCCAGGGGAATACCGAGTTCACGAGCAAGCTGGATACGTTCTTCAGTCTTCATGTTTTTGTACTGATGCGCGGTGTTTTTGCCTTGCGCACCCATACGGTCGCCTTTCACGGTTTTGACGAGCACGACGGTGGGTTTGTCCCGATTCTCACTGGCCTGCTTAAAAGCAGCGTAGATCTTCTTGCGATCCTGACCACCTCGTTTGATGGCACGCACCTCATCATCCGTCAAGCTGCTCATCATCTGCTCGAGTTCTGCATTACCCTCGACCCAATGCTCGCGTTGGACGTCGCCGGGCAAAACCGACAACATCTGGTAATCACCGTCCAGACAGTCATCCATGCGTTTACGCAGCACGCCGTTTTTGTCGCGCGCCAACAAACCATCCCAACCGCTGCCCCAGATGACTTTGATAACGTTCCAATCGGCGCCCCGGAAGGTGCGTTCCAGTTCCTGGATAATCTTGCCATTACCGCGTACCGGACCATCCAGGCGTTGCAGATTGCAGTTCACCACTAGAATCAGGTTGTCGAGTTTTTCCCGGGCGGCAATGTTTATCGTGCCGAGCACCTCTGGTTCGTCCGACTCACCGTCACCGATAAAACACCAGATCTTACGCTGGCTCCTGGGTTTCAGGCCCCGGTTTTCCAGATACTTGGCAAACCGCGCTTCGTAGATTGCCGCAGGTGTCGACAGCCCCATGGAAGCGTTCGGCATCTCCCAGAAGTCCGGCATGCTGCGCGGGTGCGGGTATGAAGAAAGGCCACCGCCGTCCGCCAACTCGCGTCGATAATTGCGCAGGGTCTGCAGGCTGAGCCGCCCTTCCAGATGGGCCCGCGCATAAATTCCAGGGGCTGCGTGCGGTTGTGGCAGGACCATGTCGGGGTCTTTGTTATCATCAAACCCCTGAAAGAAGTGATGGAATCCCACTTCCATCATGGTTGCACAGGACGCGTAGGTGGCAATATGTCCGCCCACCCCGGTACCTTGGTCCTGACCCTGCAGCACCATGGCTATGGCGTTCCAGCGGATGATATTTTCAATACGTTCTTCGAGTTCGATATCACCGGGATAAGGCGGCTGATCCTGCACAGGTATCGTATTGATATACGGCGTGTTCAGGGTCGCTTCGTTAAGCGGTACGTTCAGGCTGAGCACATGGTCTTGAACGCTGCGAAGAATCTCCCGCACACCCGCATCACCGAATTCCCGATGCACGGCTTCTATTGCTTCTGCCCATTCCTGTTTGTCATCGCGCAGCTGTCGTGCCAGCTCCTCAGCACTGGTCAAAGTGGACTGATCGGCCATCAGCTGGCGCCTGAAGCCGGGAGTTGGGCCCGAATCTGTTCGGCAAACTGCTCCAACTTGGTGAAGTCTTCCATTTCACGCGCATGCATCTTGAATTCTATGCCGGCAAACCGCGGCATGATGTGGAAGTGCAGGTGGAACACGGTTTGGCCGGCTGCGCTGCCGTTCAGCTGGGCGATCATGATGCCCGGTGCACTGAACGCGCTTTTGACTGCGTTGGCCACCTTCTGCACCGTCACGCTGGTGTGGCCGAGAATCACCGGATCCACATCCAATAAGTCCATCGCGGGATCTTTGGGAATCACCAGCGTGTGTCCATCGACCTG
>JBCCUW010000462.1:0-3677 GCA_039196385.1 Pseudomonadota bacterium | reverse complement strand
GCCCAGCGTTTACCGGAGGGCAGCCTGGAGCTATAGACCCGTCGCGTTATCCACTGAGGGAATGACAGAAGCCACTCACCGAACGCAAACTGGCTGCGTACACCTCAGGCACCACATCAGGGAACATCAGATCACCCGCATGGGGCGTGCCGTGAACCGTGCGGGCAACAACGGACACACCTGCAGCCAGCAGATTACGATAAAAAAGTAACCCTTCGTCACGCAGCGGATCTAGTTCGTTGACCGATATGATATGCGGGGGTAATCCGCTCAGGTCGCTCACGTCTGCCTGCAGGGGCCAGGCCAGCGGGTTTGCGCCATGTTGAGCTTCGGGGTCATAAACCTTGACCATGGCTGACATCATTTCACAGTCCAGCGTGTAGCCGTCGTTCTCCCGCAAGGAAACCAGTTCGGGGGTAGGCGCTGCATACACGCCGCTGATATACGGACAACACGCATACACACCATCAATCTGGTCAGCCCAGCCTTCCTGCTTCGCTTTCAGTGTTGTAGCGATGGCCAGATTGCCGCCACCCGATTCGCCGGAGACCACAATGCTGCTGATGCCCAGTTGCTCGGCCTGACTGTGCGTCCACTGCACCGCACTGGCACAGTCATTCAAGCCTGCCGGAAACGGGTGGTTACCCAATGCGCCACCGCCATTGCGGAACTCAACACCAACCACCACCATGCCTGTACGCGCCAGATCGTTCCGCCACCGCACAAAACCGGGGTCCTGCGCACTCATCAAAACCATACCGCCGCCGTGGGTATGCACCAGACAGGGCAGCGTGCCATTGGCGTTTTTAGGCTTGTGAATAAACAGCTGAATCGCGTTACCGTCCACGCCATCGATGGTCTCGGTGCTTTGCTCGATGTCTGAGTAATCCGGCATCATCTGCATCAGCAGCGGATTGGCTGCTGCCGCAGATTCTTCAAACGCCTGGCAATACGCCAGGCATTCTGCATAGCTAGCATCTGCACCGACAGGCTCTATGTTTGCAGCCAGTTCCCCGGCTGCAGTCATAGCCGCCACAATGCGCGGATCGCTGCGGCTGTCTGTTAAATAGGTATTTTCGGGATTGCCCAGGCGGCCAGGTAAGTGTTCCTGCATGGTTCTCTCCATATCTACAGTCCTTATTTGCAGTCCTGATTGACCGCCCTGATTTACAATAAGTCGCCGCCACAAGCTGAAGCGGTGGTGCCATGTTCTTCAAACGCCTTGATCACGTTGGCACCGGTTCGCCACCGATGCACTTCGTCAGGCCCGTCCACCAGGCGTTGGGCACGAATGCCGGTATACCAGCGGGCCAGCGGTGTATCGTGGCTGTAACCCAGCGCGCCGTGCAACTGAAGTGCCGTATCTACCACCTGATGCACCATGTGCGCCATGAATACCTTGGCAATACCGTTTTCCTGACGCAGATCCAGACCCTTCTCTGCCTTGTAGGCAATATGCAGCAGCATCAGGCGCGCCTTGTAGATCTCGGCCGCACAATCGGCCAGCATCCATCGCACACCCTGTCGATCTGCCAGGCGCTTGCCGAACGTGCTGCGGTTAACCACATGCTCTGCAGCCAGGTCCAAGGCCCGTTGCGCCATCGCCACATTGTGCATGCCGTGCCGCAGCCGGCCATAAGCCAGCCGGTGTTGGCCCATATTAAAGCCCTGGCCGCGCCCACCCAGGATCGAATTGCGACCCAGCACAAGGTTGTCAATTTTCACCTCCGAGTGAGATGCCCCCAGTTTCAGACCCAGGTCTGTGTGCGGTTGCATGGTCTCGATATCGCGGACAATCTGATACCCGGGATTGGGTAGCTCCACAATAAAGGTGCTGTATTGCTCGTGACGGGGCGCGTCGGGATCTGTTTTTGCCATGACCACTGCGATGTCGGCAACGCTGGCTGAAGAGCTGAACCACTTTTCACCGTTGAGCACCCAGTTGTCGCCGTCCAGAACCGCAGAAGTCTGCATACCGGTCGCATCTGCGCCCGCAGCTTTTTCGGTCATTGAGTAGCAGATGCGTTTCTGCCCGTCCAACAACGGCACCAGATACTTTTCTTTCTGCTCATCGGTGCCGTGCTCCAGCAGCGTCAACATCGTGGCGTCGTCCGGACCCTGGGTATTTAACGCCAGCGCGCCGAGAAAGCTCTCTCCCAATTCCATCTGCACCAGCGCATTAGCCAACGGACGCAGGCCCATGCCACCGTGCTCGGGGGGGATGAAGGGACACCACAACCCCTGTGCCCGGGCCTTGCCACGCAGTTCGGCCAGGACACTCTCAAAGTTGTCTGCGGTGCAATCGGTTTCTGCCGGAATACACTCTTCCTGGACAAAACTCCGCACTTTTGCACGCACGGCCTTGGTTTCTTCGGGGATTTCAAAATCGATCATACTGCCCTTCCTCTCGTTGGCGTTTGTTATTAGCAGAAACTATATCAGTTGCAGCCCGCGATGGGTTAAGCTTGGGGAACAAACCGATGCCGAAGCACTGTCCGGTGAGGTTCCGGTGAGGTTCCGGTGAGGTAAAGAGGTAGACCGATATGATGGAAACCGCTGGCGTATTGATTCTACTGGCTGACTTATGGGCCATCACACGCACCGTGCGCAGTGACGCCAATACCAAAACCAAGGTGGTCTGGGTGGCTATCGTGCTGCTGCTGCCTTTTGTCGGCATGGTGGCCTGGATTATCTTTGGACCCAGCTGAAGTACCCGCAACGATCCTCAGCTAGGTTAGCTGATACGACTCCACAGGCTGTCCCGGGTAAGACCCGCGACTACGCCGTGCTAGACCGCCACATCCAACAGCGCCTGCGGGTTCTGATAGGCGATGGCCAGCAAGGTTTTAGCCGGACCAGAGGGTGCGCGGCGCCCTTGTTCCCATTCTTGAAGCGTTCGAACCGACACATTGAGAAGCTTGGCGAATTGTGACTGGGACAAGCCGGTCTTGGACCGGATCTCAGCGACACTCGGGATCGTAGCCACACGCCCAGTGGCACCCGCTTTGATTTGGCGAATACCAATAAGAATCTCTTCGCCTATATTCCTGTCTTCGTGCTTCTTAGGCATTCCCAATCTCTTTCATGATCTCGCGCAGCACATGCGCCGGAATACTCTCCCGGACATTCTTGGCATACAGCGTCAGCATCCACACTTCACCTTTGGGTGACGCGTAATAGTAAACCACTCTCAACCCACCGCGCTTGCCGCGGCCCGAGCCGGCCCAGCGGAGTTTTCTGACACCTCCCGAACCCTTGATTACGGCGCCGTACCATGCCCAAGGGTCTGTATCCTGCTCTCGTCTACCTGCTCTCCTAAATTCGTAGCGCTGTAGTCCTCCACGAACCCCATTTCTATCCGGAGAGTTACCAAGGAAAGTTTGCTACGAATATTGATTGGCCGAGTGTTCATCTCGCGAATATCCGGCAATTCTGGTTTCAAATCTCAACGATTTGATTGCGAATCCTCAACACAGGCGGGCGTACGAAAGGCTGGTCGATATCGAACTTGTAGTGATGCCTGCAAATCCAGAAGACCCAAACCCTGTACTACGCCAACGAAACCTCCCAATACTTGGCGAAAATCGCCATTTTTGGCGCACTTGGTACCACTAAGTGATTGATTTTAAAGGCGCAGATCCTGGCACAGGTATTGCTCTACCAGATATATACGGCGG
>JBCCUW010000461.1:0-3687 GCA_039196385.1 Pseudomonadota bacterium | reverse complement strand
CCGGCGATCCTGGAGTTGGCCAAACAGTTTGCCGACAGCGGTTACCAAATTACGCCCACCTTTGCCTCCACAGGCAAACTGTATACGCAGATTCTGCATGGCGCCCCGTTTGATATTTTTCTTGCTGCTGACCAGAAGCACCCGCAAATGCTGGTGCAGCAGGCTATCGCTGAAGACCAGTTCACTTACGCGCGTGGGCAACTGATGCTGGTTGGCAGCAGTACCAGTCAGCCACTGCTCAACAATTCTTTTACCCGGCTGGCTATAGCCAATCCCCGGCTGGCGCCTTATGGCGCCGCCGCGCAGGAGCTGTTCAGAGATATGCTGATTACGCACCAGGTGCGCAGTAAGCTGGTCATCGGCGACAACGTGGGCCAGGCAATGGCTATTTTCGCCACTGGCAATGCTGATATAGCGCTGGTGGCACGCTCTCTGGGTGAACAGCTCAGCGCGGACGTACCCCGCTGGCTGGTGCCACCTGACCGCCACAGCCCAATCAATCAGGACGCAGTGCGTCTCTTGAAACAGCCAAAGAAGCGGCCAATGAAGCAGTCAACGAAGCAGCCCGGCAACCCCGCCGCTGCCGCATTCATGGCGTTTCTAAAGTCTGCTGAAGCCCAGGCGACTATCCGCTCGTTCGGTTATTTATAAAATGGTCGAATGGTCAGCGGTATTTCTCACCATTCAGCTCGCCGCCGTCAGCACTGTCGTGTTGTTTGTTCTGGGTACCCCCCTGGCCTGGTGGTTGGCTCAAACCCGCCATGCGAGCAAACCGATCCTGGAAGCAGTCACCGCAATGCCGCTGGTTCTGCCCCCCACCGTACTGGGATTTTATCTGCTGATACTCATGAGCCCCAACGCCACCCTGGGTGCGTTCTGGGTTTCACTCACAGGTGACTCACTGACTTTCAGTTTTTCCGGTCTGGTCATTGCATCCGTGGTGTACTCACTGCCCTTCATGGTGCAACCGCTGCAAAGCGCGTTTGAAAACATGGGTAACAAACCGCTCCAGGCGGCCGCCAGTCTGGGCGCGGGTCCCCTTGACCGTTTCTTCAGCGTCGCCGTACCGCAATGTCTGCGCGGATTCCTGACAGCAGGTGTACTAACCTTCGCCCATACCATTGGCGAGTTTGGTGTTGTGCTGATGGTAGGCGGCAACATTCCAGAACAAACCCGGGTCATCTCCATTGCCATCTACGAGAACGTTGAGGTGCTGAACTACACCCAGGCACACATCCTATCGCTGGGATTGCTGGTCTTCTCCTTTGTCGTGTTGTTCAGCGTTTACGCGACCAACAGAAAGTTTACGGTCCGGGTGGCCTGAGCATGATCGAGCTTAAGGTGAACAAAAAACTCCCCGAGTTCGAGTTGGACGTTGATCTGCAAATCGCCAATTCTGGTATCAGCGCGTTATTCGGTCCAAGTGGGTCGGGCAAAACCACACTGCTCAACTGTATCGCAGGTTTCAGCGAATGTGAGGGCTCCATCGCCTTCTCGGGCACCCCTTGGCTGGACAGCCTTCGCCAGATTAATCTGCCACCACACAAACGCCCTGTTGGAACAGTATTTCAGGATACCCGGCTGTTTGCGCATCTCTCTGTCCGCGGAAATCTGGAATACGCCATCAAACGTCATCCAGATGCTACGCTCAGCCTGAAGGATGTTAGTGAACAGCTGAATCTCAATACGTTGCTGGAACGTCCGATACGTGGATTATCCGGGGGCGAACAACAACGTGTGGCGATTGCGCGGGCACTATTGAGTCATGCTGAGTTACTGCTGCTGGATGAACCCTTTGCCGCGCTGGATCATCAGGCGAAGGAAGATCTGATTCCCTATATCCACCGCATTAATAGTGAGTTTGATCAGCCAGTAATCATGGTCAGCCATATTCTGGAAGAAGTCATACAACTGGCAGATGACGTAGTTGCCATGCAGAACGGTCGGGTCATTGATCAAGGCCCAACCCGCCAGGTGATTGCCGCTGCTGCAGACAACGGTCTGGCGCCACGCACCGAAAGCGGCAGTATGCTGCGGGCAACGTATCGCAGCTTTGATGACGAATATCAACTGGCCCGCTTGTCACTGGAAGGATTTCCACTGCGTTTACCAGGCATAAGGCCCCTCCAACCCGAGGCTGACGTGAGGCTGCTGATCCGAGCCAAAGACGTCAGCCTGGCCGTATCCGCCCCGCAGAACTTGAGCGTACAGAACGTCCTGAGAGGCACAATCAACGAAATCCGCGTTGCGCCGGACACGCCGTTTGCCGAAGTGATTGTGCAGATCGGGCGACAACAACTGCGCGCCAGAGTGACGCGCATGGCTGTGGATGACCTGGGTCTGGAGATCACCCAGCAGGTTTTTGCGCTGATAAAATCCGTCAGTTTCGACCACTGACGGACCTGTTATCAGCTTTCTGCCTGTCGCCAGTTACCGTGAAACCCAAACGGGACCCGGTGATCCAGATAAGCTTTGGCCAGCGGGCCGGCGCTGACGTTCTGCGCATCGAGAATCACCAGATGGCTGGCCTTGCGGTTAGCGTCATACACATTGGCCAGCAGAAACCCATCACCTTCATCCGCGTCAGCACTGCGCGGTACAAAAATCGGCTCATTGGTGGCACAGGCTTCACCGACGTCGTAAATTTCCGTGCTGCCGGTCTGATGGTCGACCCGCGCAATACCATTAAAGCCACCCACCTTAAACTGCGGCTGCGTATCACACGCCATATAACCATAGCGATAGCTCATGCCCGTGCGGCGTTCATCCAGACGCGGGAATTCACACGCCAGATCATCCAGTCGCTCCCATTTGTAGTCATCTGAGTTCTGGCCCATATCAAAGGTCCAGCGGGTTAAGCGCGGCACTGCTTTGGACGGGTCGCCGGGGGTGCCGTCCGGGGCCGGGAACAGTGGTGCTTCCTCAAACTCACAGACATCGCAAACCACCTCATCACCATCGGAGTGAGCATTCATGGGGTGGAAAACAAAACCGGGCTCACCCCGGAACCAACGCAGATCTTTGACGCTGCCCTGGCGCGGCATGATACCGATGTGCACACCCTTGTCAGGCTCCCAGGCATACACGGGTGCGCCGGTCATCGCGCGCTCCATGGAACCCGTGAGCGGCATGATCGGAAAGATCACGTGATCCTTGGTCACCATGAAGTCATGTACCATGGCAGCGTAAGGCGCTTGAAAAGATTCTGAGCGAGTCAGGTTACCGTCTTTGTCGACCACCGAAAAAGTCATGTGCTCGGAAATCAGTCCGTCCGCGTTGTAACCGAAGAACAGCATTTCACCGGTTTGCGCATCAATTTTTGGATGCGCCGTCATCGGCCCCTGCAGTTTACCGCCATAGGTGTGGGGGCCAACGGACTCCAGCGTAATCGGGTCCAACTCAAACGGCGCATGGGCTTCTTCCAGCGCCAGCAGCTTATCGCCATGCCAGACGATATTGGTATTGGCCAGACCATCCGTTTCCAGACCAGCCACACTGGGATCGTTTTCCAGCGGGTTGAACGCACCGAACAGGCTGCGCCCGGCTTCATGTTCGGTCTTCCACTTCACAGTACGCACCCAGCGGTTGCGATAGGCGACTTTGCCGTCATTGATGTGAAAGGCATGAACCATGCCGTCACCACCAAACCAGTGGTAGTCGCCGCGGGGGGAATATTGCGGATTGGGG
>JBCCUW010000460.1:0-3692 GCA_039196385.1 Pseudomonadota bacterium | reverse complement strand
ATTTAAATCAACCAGCAACCCGAATCGGGAGAGACTGATCTCCAGATTTCATCATAAGTTATTAGGGGGAGGTTTCAACGTGGGCCTGGAATGTGAATCCATTTTTGCTAGTATCCCAACCTCGGACAAGAACCTGAATAATATAGAACAAGGTGGATGTTGTGGGGCACATAAGGGAACAGGCTGAAAAGCTTAAGAGCAAATCAGGGCAGGATTTAAGGGGGCGAACATGGGCCGCATCAGCTGGAGTTTTTGCTCTATCGGTATTGCTACTGTTACCCATGACCGGCGTTCAGGCCGATACTGACGACCGCTTTAATTTCAGCGTCGAGCTGGGCACTCGTTGGGAAAGCAATATCAACCTGGGTGGTGACGAGGTGGATCCGCAGTTTGTCGGTGATGAACAGCTGGATGATCTCACCTACCAGCTGGCCGCAACCGTCAGCTACGATCTGATCAAACAGCCCTCCAGAGAATTCAGCATATCGCTGACCGGTTTTTACAACGGCGTAGACGATTTCAGCGACCTGACCAACAAAGGGGTGACGCTGGCGCTGCAGTACAATGGCGAGTTTGGCCCAGCATTTACCGCACCTTGGTACTCCATCAACATCAGCCAGACCTATGCTGATTTCGACAGCCGTATTCGGGATGGTGACTGGCTGGAAGCAGAACTACAGTTGGGCAAACGCTTTACCCCCAAGTTCGGCGCCAGTTTTGGTGTCCGCTATCTGGACCGTAACCAGGACAATTCAACCCGCCTGTGTCCGGAGCGCGCAAACGTGAACTGTCCGGGCTTCTGGCGCGAAGATCAGGTGTTCGATCAGGAACGTATCGGTGGTTTCCTCCATTTCGACTGGTTCGCTGCAGATAAGACCTCATTGTTCTTCGAATACAGCTATTGGGAAGGGGATGAAGATGCCACGGTAGCGCTGCGCAACGTAGGGGCCACAGGCAGACCAGGCTGGCTCAATATCCACGACATATTCGCGGACGACCCAGCCTTTGGACGCTACTCCATCAACAACAATGGCAACTTCGTGGAGAACGGACCGTTATATATCGTCTGGCAGGTTGACGTGACGCAACACGTGTTCGAGCTGGGCATTCGCCAGCAACTGACCGATCAGATGGGTCTTGAATTTGTCGTTGCGCACCTGTTAACCAGCGATGTGGAGAGTCCGGGACGCCGCGACTCAGCCCTTGTGATGGGAGATACAGAGCTGGATGACTACGACAACACCGCGGTGATGTTGAGCTTCTCGTTCAACTTCTGAGATTACTTCTGAACCTCCGGTGCACGCTTCTCGGCAGGTTCGGTCACCCCATCACGAATCCAGCGCATCAGTGCTGTCGGCTTGCGGCCGTCTTGATCGATGCTGGCGGCCGACCGCTCACAAGCCGTAATCTGGCGCAATAGCGCCGGACTACTCCCCACTATCCGACTCGCTTCGAGCCGGGTGAGCAGGTTCTCGAATTCCACCCGCTTTTGCCGCAGCAACAGCTCACACCACCGCACCAACTCAGCCACTCGTCGCCCCGCACCTTCAGTGTCGCCTGCCAGTACAGCTTGATCAACGTTCAGAGCAAAGGTGTGCAGGTCCAGTGGTTGCAGCCGGGCGGCCTCACGCAACAGCAATGCCGGTTCAGCGCGCGCGCCACTGCCCACCCACTGCGGATGGCGAATCAGAAAATCGTAGTAGCTGGTCAGCGCCAACGGGTTCCAGGGATCACGGTCAACAGCCTGCTGATAGGTACCGTTAATACGGGCCAGCTGAGCCTCGTCAGGTTGTGTGCCCACCTGCACGTCCAACAACTTTGCTTCACCGAGCACCGGGATCCCGCGATCGCCGTTTAAAGCCTGGGACATTTGGGCAAAGTCCAGCAGCGACTCAGGTGTCGAGCGTATCTCGCTGACGAAAGGCAGGTAACGATGATTTGAAAACACTCCGTATGTCATCACATCCAGGGCCAGCCAGGCGCTATTCAGCAGCAAGACACCGCTGATCAAAACCCAAGTCAAACCGGACCATGCACGTCGCCCGGGCACAGCAGAGGAATCGTTCGCAGATTGGCGGGCAAAGCCATTTGCAACTAATACCCCTAACAGCAAACACAGGGGCAGGATATAAAAAACAAAGTTCACGAGGGCGTGCGCCATGGCCACACCAATGGCAATCAGAAAGGCGATACGTTGATCCCAAGCCTCAGCCGAAAGGAGGTGGCGGGCACACCGGTAAGCTACCAGGCCGACAAAAACCAGCATCGGTAGAGCCAGCCAGACACCACCTTCCAGCGCCAGCTGAACATAGTCGTTGTGCACAAACTGACCAGCGGTTTCCTGCTCTCCCGGTGAGCGGAACATGGGATACAGCAAGGCAAATCCAAACAGGCCGATACCCCCCACACCCCCATGTGTCTGGAACATCCGCCAGGCCGATTCCAGCATGAGCCAGCGCGAGCCGGGCAGAATTTCAGCGTCTGCTGCAGCAATGGCGTGCCCCTCCGATGGCATTCCAGCTTCCGCTTGTGGCGGCAGGACAGCAGCGCCAAAGCTGGGGCTCGGATCATACGAAAGCAGCCAAAAAGTACCCGCCGCAGCGGCAATCGCACAAACCACAATCGCCGCGGGAACGGCACTGAAGCCTTTACGCCAGCAAAGAAAGCCAATCAGAAAAGCAGCACCGACCAGAACTGCCCACCCAAAACGCGAGTAAGTCGCAAGCATGGCCAGGCTAACAACAAATGAAACGCCCACCGTCACCACCGTGGCCATTGGGTTCGACACAGTTGTGTCGGTCTCTGATTGTCTGATCGCCCCTAATCGCACCAGCACCCACGGCAGCCAGGCCAGATACAGCAGCGTCACGTAATTGTTGGGCTCAAAAAACGGCGCATGCGCTCGCTGCCCTGCACTGACAAACTCCCACACCGAGATGAACGCAAACAGGAACACCAGCCAGGCGATAGCGGAAAAAACCCGGGCATCCGGATAGAGCAGACAGACCAAGGCAAACAACGGCAAGCAGGCGACGATCCAACCCGGGGCAAAACTGGTGTCTGCACTGATGGAGAAAAACAAGTGATTGGTGACGATGCAAGCCAGGACGACCACGCAACTGATACCGACAGTGGGCTGTTCCCGGAAAAGGGTAGCTACGCGTGATGGTCCTGCCACACACCACAACGCAACCGGCACCAGCGTGACCAGCCACAAAAAGCTCAGATTGAATGCAATGCCGTAAAAGAAGCAGGACAAAGCAAACGCAAGAAACAGGGCGGTGGCAGGAATCAGATTAGGCAATTGATGTGTCGTCTTAGCGCGAAGAGACTGTGTTGTATTTCCACCCACCATACTAACGCAACTCAGCAATCGCCACCGGACGGTTTGCTGGAAATGTATACTCTTTCACTCTCCGAATACGGGGCCCGCTGGGTCGAGAAAATGCAAAAAGGGTTGTTCATATTCACCGAAGCCCGCGCACGCCATCCGGAGGTTGAAAAATGGCTGGGCCGACAATCTGGTGAACTGGGTGACTTAGCGCGCCAATGGTTCACAGTTATCCGCGACTGCGGACGCGCGCGCGGCGACATCAGCGAGTTGCTCCACGATGGTCATCCAACAGGCTGCGTCAATCAGGCCGCATTTGCCTATGTCGACGTTTTTACCCGCCATGTGAACCTGGGGTTTT
>JBCCUW010000459.1:0-3695 GCA_039196385.1 Pseudomonadota bacterium | reverse complement strand
TTTTTGCATGACCTCAGCGGCGAAACCGGGCGTGATGGAAACAGTCTGCAAAGCAGACAGCTTTTTGGCGGGACCAGCTGAGTTACTGACCTGTACCTCACCCTCAAGCACGCCAACGTGGATTCCGTTAGGGTGATAACCAACAACAAACTCGGTTCCTGTTACCAAAGTCTCAACTTCACCAGCCCGGACCACGAAAGGCCGTCCTGTGTCTTCGGTCACATTAAAAATCGCGCCCCCGCGGACTAACACAAGTTCCCGCTGATCGGCTGAAAAGCGTGTCGTAATGGACGAGTTCCAGTTCAGCAACACAGTTGTTCCGTCGCCGAGTAAGACTTCTTTTTGGCTACGATAGCCCGAGCTGAAGGTAAGCCGTTCGACAGGTGGGGCTGATTGCGCTACCTCCGGCGCTACAGCCGGCTCGTGCAAGGTAAACACCAAGAATATCGCAGCAGCGAGCGTGACTGCGAACGCTGCAACGGGGCGTGCGCGTTCAGTCAATTGCGCCCACCAGAGGTTCATCTGCAGTGCCCACGCGCCGGCAGCAGTTTTTTGCGGTCGTTCCAGCTGCTTCGCTGACGCCACAAAGGCCCTGGCCTGGCGCATTGCCGCCAGGTGCTCTGCGCTTTGGGCGGAAAACAATTTCAACTCGCGCAAGGCTTGTGGCGTTCCAGAACGATTAGACCGCTCAAGAAGCTCGATCGCCTGGGATTGAAGATCCCGATCTGATTGACGGTCTGTTTCTGTCATACCTATTCTCAGTTGAGCAGCGCCCACTCACCTGGAATACGTTTGTGATGAATGTGCCCGATAAATTATATCTAGGGATCGACCAGATGTTCACGCAATCGGTGCAAACAGTGTTGCCTGGCTTTCGCCAGCCGCTTCTCCACCGTTGGCTGCTTCAAGCCCAACTCGCGGGCAATTTCGCGGCGCGGCTGCTCGTCGAGAAAGGCGCGTAGAAATATTTCCTGATTAAGCGGTTGCAGTTCACTCACGGCGCGCTGTAGAGCCACAATCATCTGGTCCGCCTGAAGTTGACGCTCAGGCGAGAGCAGATCCAGCGTTTCCGCTTCAGTGGCAAAAGCCTGTTCGTAGTTTTGTCGCGTCTTCTCAGAGCGTGCGATATCGATGGCGGTATTACGCAACATCCGCATGAGATAACCCTGATTGGGTGCGGCGCCCTTAACCAGCAGCTTCTCCGCCACGATCTGGCGTACGTCGTCAGCCCGGTCAAGAGAACCGACCCAGCGTTGCAGCCTGATCCGTTCTGTCAGCGGCAGCTCTACTGACGTTGTGATTTCCACCGACACCCAGTCTTCCAAACGCAAAAAAACCGAGCATAATGCGAATGAGTCGCATTTTCTACTAGCAACCTGCATATCCAAGCATTCCTCACCAGATCTGGCGTCAAGGATTGGGCTTGCACAGCATGAAGTTACTCACGGGTCCTGGGTAAATCGCCGAAGAACCCGATGACACATTTGACGCGGCCTTGCGCATCTGTCTCCACTACGTCAAAGCCAGGCAAAACCAGTTCTCCATCGGCAGTATGGATAGCCCAATGGTAACGATGAAAGCCATTCTGCGAATCAACTTCGCTGGCCCTGGAATAGACGTTGCCAGGATTCTTGGCATGCACGTCATGCACATTCGCCTCAAAACCATCGATGCCGGTCACATCAATCGAAGGATCGACAAACCGCACATCCGGTGCGAGCGCTTTCTCCAAATGTGCTCTGACCTGCGCAGAGTCTGTTTCATTCCAAGCGGCCAGCATGTGATCAAACGTTTCCGGGTAACTGGACATCGTGTACTCCTCTTTTCTGATAATACCGACACCGTGTCGGTATT
The DNA here is from genome assembly GCA_039196385.1 of Pseudomonadota bacterium. Lineage (GTDB taxonomy): Bacteria > Pseudomonadota > Gammaproteobacteria > Pseudomonadales > Azotimanducaceae > UBA4421. The sequence continues at coordinate 1,841 of JBCCUW010000459.1, read as the reverse complement.
TATCGCGTACAATAACAAACCGACACCGTGTCTGTAAATGGCGCCACTCAACTAAACGTGCATGACTGACAAAGATGGCAAATAAAAAAGTGACAACTAACAAAAATGGCGACTAACAAAGAAAGACGGGAAGCGACGCGCCTGAGTATCGTCGAAGCCGCGCGCGCATGTTTTTCAACCGATGGTTTTGACGCCACGCACACCGACACGATACTCGAACGCGCCGGTGTATCCCGCGGCGCGCTGTATCACCACTTCCCCAGCAAGCGGGATGTGTTCGAAGCGGTTTACGTGGCGGTCGTTGAGGAGAGCATTGCGCACACGTTGCGCGCTGGAGGCCGCAGCGATTCACCCGTTGAGGATCTGATTGCCGCCTGCAACGCCTGGTTGCGCCTGGTGCGCAAACCGGAGGTCGCCACCATCCTCATCGAGCAGGGGCCCCAGGTGCTGGGTTGGAAAAAAGCCCGGGATATTGAGGCTGCCTCCAGCCTTGCACCCATGCGCAGGGCCATCGCCAATGCCTGTGCCGCCGGTGAAATAGAAGTGCCTTCCGTCGACGTGACCGCTCTGCTGATTAATGCGCTGCTGGCCGAGGCGGCTCTGATGTCATTGCACCGCAAACCGAAAGTGTCCGTCGCTTTGCAGGAGGCATCGATACGCCTGTTTATTGAAGGACTACGGGTTGCTCGATAATCAGTGCAAACTGCTCAGTCAGTTTGTCAGTCTGGCCAACACCAATTCGACTTGAGCATCTATTGGCTGGGCAGCATCCACCCGCACCACAGGACAACTCAACTGCTGCAGCCATGCTTCGTGCAGGCGACGGCTGCGTGTCGGCGGTAGCGCCTTGTCATACGAACGCGCCCAGGTCATAAATTCCAGATGTTGGGCGTACATGTCGCCACCCGGCAGGATCCTTGGCCCATAACGATCGCGTTCACGCAGAGCCAGCCGGCGCATCCGGGTATCAGGGTCCAGCACCACAAACACCGCTAGTGTAAAGCTTGCCAGCAGGGGGTCACCCCAGCTGCAAATTGAACCAGACAACACCCAATTGTCGACACCCGACGTGTCACTCCGGATCATCTCTACGCGTTCAGCAGGCTCACGCTTGCGGGTAAATGGCGGGTCTGTGGCATACCAGTAATAAGCGTCGGTATCCAGATGCCGGCCACTGATGCGGTCAGCGAGACGTCGGCCCAGCGTTGTGGTGCCGGAACCCGACGCACCGAAGGTATGCAGTCTGATAGACATTCAAGTATCTGGCGAGGCGGACTACACCCGCACCTTGTCGCCGTGGTGCGTCACCATTTCGTGATCTGCGGGCAATTCTTCACCACGTCGGCTACGGACAAGCTCGCGAAGCGTCAGCTGCGGTAACCCATCTGAGATGTTGTCCCAGGCAGGCACCAATTCAACAAAGATGTGTTTGTCCGGGCGAATCTGCGGGTCATCGTCAAACAAGCCTGCAGGAATTTCAAACCATTCGCCCGGATCCGGGGTCGGCAAAGGGCTGCCGCACTGTTGGCAGAAGTGCGAATGATATGGGGGCGGCTTGCCTAACACAGGCGCTGCGTAGGTGACCACCGCCTCTGAGCCGGATAGCACCCGATAGTCGCTGGCGTTCACACCGACCATGGGCAACCCTGCAGCGCCACTCCTTTTTCGGCAGCGGTTGCAGTGACAGATTTCGAAGGGTCCCGCCACCCGCTCAACTTCAAACACAAAAGCACCGCACAAACAACTGCCTCTAATCGCCATCTTATCCGCCCACTAGCCAGTAGCGACCCAAACCAAACGGCATCACCCCAGATGATACGCAATATGCTCAGGCACAAAAC
>JBCCUW010000458.1:0-3731 GCA_039196385.1 Pseudomonadota bacterium | reverse complement strand
TGCCGGTCGAGTCAGTTCCGACGCAGCGGGCACCAGCTATATGCCGGCCATTGTTGTGCCCATCCCGCTGATCGCGCGGGTTCAGAATTCTGCCTGCACCAGCCTTGCCGATCAGCTAAAGCAGTTTGTCCAAAATGATGCATAACTATTTGTTTTATATAACTATTTAGGACGGACCTCTAACACCTCGCCTTCAAAGCGTTCCGGCTCACTGGCGTACCATTCCTGTAGACGGGTTTTGTGCCTTTTCGACAGCGCATCACACAGCTCATAAAACGTGGGCCTACCCGGATCGGTAATGATTACTTTGCGTGTGCCGTTGTCGATCGCACGGTTTACCAGGCGGGTCAGTGGTTTGACCAGAGAATCCCAAAAGCAGATATCACTGCCCAGAATGTACCGATGTTGGCCCAGTTCTTTGCCTTTGAGCTTACTCAGGTCGGCCTGACGGGGTTCAACAGCCACACCATTCAGTTCGGCCAGCACATCAACGTACGGAAACACCGCCGGGTCTAAATCCACGGCAGTCATGCGGGCTTTGAACGTACGCGCGCAGAACACCGAAACACCGCCCCAGCCGCACCCGATCTCCATGGCCTTTGCGCCTTTTACCAGTCCGTTGTGCTGCAGGTAGTCCATCAGCAGAAAACCGGCTCCCCAGGCCTTATGGCCATGGATGGATGGCTGATAGCGCTTGCGCATGGTTTTGATCAACCGATGTTTGTTGTTCAGCAGATATATTCCGTAGGCGTACTCCACGTGAGCTTCGGGCACCCGTAACAACTTCGGCATGAATAGTAGTCTCTTTTACAGTAGTGAAATGACTGAAAAATCTGTCGTTAAATAATACCCTACTAATTTACTCGGGTATTACGTTGCGACTATAATCCGCATCCTGCTGGTTGCCACTTGCGCAGCCCGCACCGGCCAGGCCGGGCGCAACAATGCCAAGCGCTCACGCGCAACGCAAGCCATAGTTGTGGCGCAATGCCCGAGTTCGCAATAAACGGTCGGACGAAGAGATCGAACAACATAGGAAATTCTGTGACCCAATCTGTTGACGAGTTGGTGGGAGCAAACGCCGAGTATGAAGCCGGTTTTGTCACCCAGATCGAATCCGAAACCCTGCCACCGGGTTTAGATCCAGAGGTAGTGAAGTTCATTTCGGCTAAGAAGAACGAGCCGGAATGGCTTACCCAATGGCGCCTGGATGCTTATGAAATCTGGCGGCAGATGGACGCGCCAGAATGGGCCCACGTGCACTTCCCGCCCGTTGAGTTTGATGCAATTTCCTACTATTCCGCACCCAAGAGCCAGGCAGACGGGCCACAGTCGCTGGATGAGGTTGATCCCGAATTATTGCGCACGTATGAAAAGCTGGGCATTCCTCTGCACGAACAGGAAGCGCTGGCGGGGGTAGTAAAGAGCAGTCCCAACGTGGCGGTTGATGCCGTTTTCGACAGCGTCTCTATCGCCACCACCTTCCGTGACAAGCTAGCTGAAGCGGGCGTGGTGTTCTGCCCGATCTCAGAAGCCGTACACAGCCACGGTGACCTGGTCCAGAAATACCTGGGCAGCGTTGTCCCGCAGCGCGATAATTTTTATGCCGCACTCAATTCAGCAGTGTTCAGCGACGGCTCTTTTGTTTACATCCCCAAAGGCGTACGTTGCCCGATGGAGCTGTCGACCTATTTCCGCATCAACGAACGCAATACGGGGCAGTTCGAGCGCACCCTGATTATTGCTGACGAGGGCAGCCACGTGAGTTATCTCGAAGGCTGCACAGCCCCCATGCGCGACGAGAACCAGCTGCACGCTGCGGTTGTTGAACTGGTCGCCCTGGGTGACGCTGAAATCAAGTACTCCACCGTGCAGAACTGGTATCCGGGTGATGAGAACGGCAAAGGCGGCATCTACAACTTCGTCACCAAACGGGGTCTGTGCGGCGGGCCTCGAGCAAAAATATCCTGGACCCAGGTAGAAACGGGCTCTGCCATTACCTGGAAATACCCGAGCGTAATTCTGCGCGGTGATCACTCCGTGGGTGAGTTCTATTCCGTAGCACTGACCAACAACCTGCAACAGGCCGATACCGGCACCAAGATGATTCACCTGGGCAAAAACACCTCCAGCACAATTATCTCAAAAGGTATCAGCACCGGGCGCAGTCAGAACACCTATCGCGGCCTTGTGCGTTTTTCACCCACGGCCAGCGCTGCGCGCAACTTCACTCAGTGTGACTCACTGCTGATCGGTGATACTTGCGGAGCACACACGTTTCCGTACATCGAAAACAAGCAACCCAACTCGGTGGTCGAGCACGAGGCCACCACCTCCAAGGTCAGCGACGACCAACTGTTTGCTTGCCAACAACGGGGCATCGATCCGGAGAAAGCGGTCAGCATGATCGTCAATGGATTCTGTAAAGAGGTTTTTCGCGAGCTCCCCATGGAGTTTGCTGTGGAGGCAGGCAAGTTACTCGAAGTCAGCCTGGAAGGTGCGGTCGGATGAGCGTACTTGAAGTGAACAACCTGCATGCCCGGGTCGAAGACCAGCCCATCCTCAATGGCCTGAGTCTGACCGTCAACCCGGGCGAAGTGCATGCCATCATGGGCCCAAACGGTTCTGGTAAATCCACTTTCGCCAACGTCCTCGCCGGACGGCCGGGTTACGAGGTCACTGACGGCACCATGCTGTTCCGCGATGCACCGGTTGCAGACATGGAAGCGCACGAACGAGCCACAGCAGGACTGTTCCTGGCTTTCCAATACCCGGTCGAAATCCCCGGCGTCAGCAACATGGAGTTTCTAAAGGCGGCCATGGACTCGCATGCCCATGCCAATGGGCAGGAGCAACCCAACGCAGCCGCTTTTATCAAACGGGTTCGCGAACTCGCCAGCTCATTGGATCTGAATCCGGAGTTTCTTAAACGCGGTGTGAACGAGGGATTCAGCGGTGGCGAAAAGAAGCGCAACGAAATTCTGCAAATGCTGCTGCTGGAGCCAACCCTTGCGCTGCTCGATGAAACCGACTCGGGGTTGGATATCGACGCTTTACAGGTGGTTGCCCAGGGCGTAAATCAATTTCGCAGCGCCAACAATGCCGTCGTATTAGTCACCCACTATCAACGCCTGCTGGACTACATTGAACCCGACTTTGTGCACGTGCTGGCCAACGGCAAGATTGTGCAGTCGGGCGACAAGAGTCTGGCCTTGGAATTGGAAGCAAAGGGGTACGCGTGGCTGACTTGAGTTTACCCCCTACGCTGCGTCGACCAGCCTGGCTGCACAGCCCTGTCGACGGCAGTTCCGGTCACGACGCTGTCCAGGCCGAACTGTTGACCGTCATGGCCAAGCAAGCGTTCCGCGAGCGCTGGAAATATACCAAACCGGACCGGGTCCTGAAGCTCCTGGATACCTTGCCGCAAGCGACAGGGTCGCAACTTCCTGAAGCCATTCGCGGCCGCTTTATCAATGGAGATGACAACACCCCTGCCCTGCAAACTGCAGACTTCGGACACGCCTACCAGCATGCGCCAGAAGCGATTGCCGCGTTGTGTGGAGATCAACCGCTTTATCTGTTGGAAGTTGATTCAACGCCGAGTGAAGCCCTGCAATTGGATGCCAGTTTTGGCCCGCTGATCTTTATCCGCGTCGGCGCCAACGTTCAATTGGAGATACAGCAGGCCGCGCCAAAAGCACCGGCGACCCCTGATGAATACCAATGTGTCT
>JBCCUW010000457.1:0-3746 GCA_039196385.1 Pseudomonadota bacterium | reverse complement strand
TGGCTGTGTTGGCGCCTGGCGCACCGTCAGCTGACATCAGCGCAGATACGATCATCGACGCGACGGGCAAAATTGTGATGCCGGGCTTTATCTCCGGGCACAACCACCTCTGGCAGTCTGCGTTCCGGGGCCTTGCAGCAGATCAGGAGTTGTATGGTTGGCTCGGAGCACTTCACTGGACCTACGGCGACCTATTTGTGGATGGCGATTTTTATACTTTCACTCTGCATGGCGCGCTGGAACAACTGAGCCGCGGCATCACCACCACCTATAATCATTCGCAGCGCTTGCGCGGCTCCGAGTCCCAGTACATGGAATCATTTCAGGCGGGTTTAGACGCGCCTCAGCATTTCATTTTTTCGTACAACGCCAACGTGCGGCAGCCGGATGCGAAGATCATCAGTGACGTTGATCGCTTCGTGAAGATGGCGAACAAACAAATTGGTGCCAGTTCGCTGCTGGGCGTATCCATTCATTCAGTCGGCCTGTATACAGGCGCAGACAAGCTCAAAGTTGAAATGCAACTGGCGCAAAAACACCAACTGACCGCGCAGATACATTATCTGGAGGAGTACCAGCGGCGCTTTCGTGAGCGTAAAAACTGGCCGATGTTGCGGGCCGCTGGCGCGGTGCGGGACGGGGTGACTTACGCGCACTTTATTCACACAACCGACCAGATTATCACCGAGGCAGCTGCGGCCGGCGCGGCGATGATCTGGAATCCGCTCTCCAACGGCCGGCTGGCTTCCGGTCTGGTGGATGTGCCCCGCTATCTGGAAGCGGGCCTGCAGATTGGTATGGGGGTGGATGGTGCAGCCAGCGCTGATGTGGCTGATCCTTTTGAAAATATGCGCATGGGCATGTACGCACTGCGCATGCAGCATCGCAGTGCTACCGTGATGTCACCCATCGAAGTGCTGCGTATGCATACGCTGGCCACCGCGCGGGTGTTGAAAGTGGATGATCGAGTGGGCAGCCTTGAGCCCGGCAAATACGCAGACTTTCTGTTGATTCAACCACCCGCCGGGACACTGTTTGATATCGCGTCTACGCTGGTGCTGGCTACCCAGGCAGCGGATATCGAGTCGGTGTTCGTGCGTGGGCAGCCGGTAGTAGACGGCGGCCGGGTCCCCGGTCATGACATGGTGGCCCTGCGCAATGATCTGTTGACGCGGGTGGCGCGCATTGTGGCGGCAGCAGAGGAGGCGGATTGATGTGGAGGCGCAAGTGGTCATAAAGGAGCAGGCTCAGGCGCGCTGGGCAGGGCGCCATGCGGACAAAGACCGCTTGCGCCATGATGTCTGGCAGGCCCTGGAAAACACGGGTGAAGGGGTGGGTTCTCCCTGGAGCGCCATTCCCAACTTCCGGGGTTCGCGGCAGGCTGCGGAACGTCTGCGCGAACTACCCATGTGGTCAGAGTCGCAGGTGGTTAAGGTAAATCCCGATCGGGCGCAGGCCTGGGTGCGTCGCCTCGCGCTGGAAGACGGGAAAAGAGTGTATACGCCAATACCTGAACTTGTAGAGGACTTTCCTTTTCTCTTACTTGACCCGTTGCAGCTCTCTGCCCAACGCGCTGGGTTCCATGATGTCATGTATTCTGAAGGTGCGCTGACGTACGGTCAGCCTGTGGGTTTTGACGAGATTGAGCCCATCGATATTTGCGTGGTGGGTTCAGTGGCGGTGGCGGAAAACGGCGGACGCACGGGTAAGGGTGCAGGGTTTGCTGATCTGGAAATGGGAATTTTCCGTACCCTGGGCATACTGCCGGAAACGTGCCCTGTCATCACCACAATCAGCGAAATACAGCTGGTGCCAGCCGCACGGGTGGTGATCGAAGCCCATGACACGCCCCTGGACTGGATTGTCACACCACAACGCTCGTTAAGGGTAACTACCGGGCATACGCGTCCGGGACCGGTAGACTGGTCTAAAGTGCGGGAAGATCAATTTCGCAGCATTCCATTTCTCTGCGCTCTGCGCGACCAACTCAGCCCCTGACAGGTTGCTCAACGCGACGTAGCGCGTACACAAGCAGATAGACCACGGGTGTATCCAGCAGAGCAATCAGCATTTTGAATAGCCAGTAGCCTAGCGTGGTGGCCAGCAGATCTTCCGCTGACATGCGCACGGGTGCAAATGCCCAGAAGGCGATGCCGTTAAACACCAGTGAATCAATGAGCTGGGAACTGGCAGTACTCAGATTGTTACGCAGCCACAAATGTCTGCCCTGGGTCACCCGTTTCCAGAACGCAAATGCCCAGACGTCGTGGGACTGAGCACATAGATAGGCTGTGAGAGAAGCGAATACTATCACCGGCACCGCGCCGAGCACCGTTTCCAGTTCTGCCTGGTGTGCATAGACCGCTGCGGGTGGCAGGGCAATGGCCAACTGGGACATCGCCAGAACCAGCAGATTGGCACCGAAACCGAGCCATACGACCAGCTGTGCGCGGCTGCGTCCATATATCTCGCCCACTACGTCAGTGATCGGGAAGGTCAGCCATTACGCCATGATACCGCCTGAAATGGTCAGGCCCATAAACGTCCACAGCTTCGCGCTGACGATATTGATAAAGGCCATACAGGCAACAAAGACACTGACCAGCAAAACAAAAATCAGCTCTTTGGCCGGCATGTCGAACTTATCGGGCATCACTTGATCTCTTCAGCACTACTTTTTGTCCTCATTTTGATTTCAGGCAAATTCCATGCCCGTTCCGCTGAAAATAGTCTGCATAAACTAGTCAGAAGAGACTATTTCTGGCAGGATGGCGGCTCAAAATTTATCGTGAGAGACCTGTTATGTCTGAAGCCATCGATCTGGGGTTTGATCCTGACGCACTGCGCAACAAATATCGTGAAGAGCGCGACAAGCGCCTGCGCGCGGACGGCAACGCCCAATACCAAGAAATGACGGGGCAGTTTTCGCACTACATAGAAGACCCTTATCTGGACAAAGACATTCAGCGCGACGCGCTGCACGATGAGGTTGAAATTGCCATTATTGGTGGTGGTTTTGGTGGCCTGTTAGCCGGTGCGCGGTTGCGCGAAGCGGGTCAGGAAGATATCCGCATGATCGAAAAGGGTGGTGAATTTGGCGGCACCTGGTATTGGAACCGCTATCCGGGCGCGGCGTGTGACATCGAATCGTACGTTTACCTCCCGTTGCTTGAGGAAACCGGTTATGTCCCCCCCAAAAAGTACATCGACGGCGCTGACATCCTCGCGTACAGCCAACTGATAGCAAAAAAATACGATCTGTATCGCGACGCTTTGTTCCAAACCGAAGTCACCGAAGTACATTGGGATGCGGATGCAGCCCGCTGGGTGATTCAAACTAATCGCGGTGATGCGTTTAAAGCCCGTTTTCTGGTGATGTCCAATGGCCCGCTGAATCGTCCCAAGTTGCCGGGTATTGAAGGCATTGAGGGTTATCAAGGCCATACCTTTCACACCAGCCGCTGGGATTATGACTACACCGGTGGTGATGCCAGTGGCGGCCTGAGCGGTCTGGCGGATAAGCGGGTGGGTATCATCGGCACCGGTGCAACTGCCGTGCAGTGTGTGCCGCATCTGGCAGAAGGTGCCAAAGAGTTGTTTGTGTTTCAGCGCACTCCGTCGTCTATTGATGAACGTAACGACCGCCCCACAGATATGGATTGGTGGAATAGTCAGCCCGAAGGTTGGCACCAGGCACGCATGGACAACTTCAACACTCTGGTATCCGGCGGGGTAGCGGAAAAAGA
>JBCCUW010000456.1:0-3752 GCA_039196385.1 Pseudomonadota bacterium | reverse complement strand
CCGGGCTGTAACAGTCCTGGGATCACTAGAACCAGAAAATCAACCAGGAGATCAGCGTAATGACCGACACTGCACAAGCCGTGACGCAATTAGCCATGTTCAGTGGTGCACGCCAGCATCAGAACTTTTCTAACTTCAAAAACCTCCTGCCGGTCAGTGTTATGGAGCCGGCGGCTGATGCGTTTTTGTTTCCGCAAGGTGCGAGTATTGAGTTACCTGGAGATTTTGAGTTCAACGGTAGAACAGTAATGACCGATGAGTTCCTCCAGCGCACGGATACCGGCGGATTATTGGTACTGCAGGACGGTCGCGTGCGTTTTGAAGATTACTGGTTAAGCGGGGGGCGAGATGTGCAATGGATCTCCTGGTCCGTGGCCAAGAGCTTTGTATCTGCGCTGGTGGGTATTGCTCTGGAAGAAGGGTTCATCAAGAGCATAGACGAACCTATCAGCCAGTACATTCAGGTTGAGCCTGGCTCGGCGTACGACGGGGTGAGTATCAAGCACGTCCTGCAAATGTCCTCGGGTGCGCGATGGAACGAAGACTATGGGGATCCCCAGTCCGACATCAATCGCTTTGCCGCGGCGATGGCGGGCACGGGCACGCTGGACGGTTTTATAGCCACCATGGTGCGCGAGAATACGCCAGGGACTGTGTGTCGCTATAACTCTGCGGATACTCAGGCACTGGGAAGTTTGTTGGTCAATGCGACCGGCGTTTCGCTCAGCAGCTACATGCAGACAAAACTCTGTGAGCCTTTAGGCTTCGAAGCAACCGGTTATTGGCTGATTGATACGACAGGACGTGAGATGGCGTTTGGTGGTCTTAACCTGACCGCTCGGGATTTTGCCAGATTGGGCGAGCTTTTCCGCAATGGTGGAAACTGGCAAGGCAAACAGATTGTTCCTGCCGACTGGATTGCGGACTCCATCCGCTGTGGTGAACCGCACCTGCAAGCCGGTGCCGTTGAAGTGGGTGGGCTCAAGTTCGATATAGGGTACGGCTATCAATGGTGGATTCCTCAGGGTGATCGTGGTGAGTTCACGGGCATCGGCATATACAACCAGTTCGTGTACGTTGACCCGTCACGCAACCTGACCATCGTGAAACAAAGCGCTAACCCGATCTATGGTTCTCCGGCGGATGATCATTCCAGCGAATTGGAAACCCTGGAGTTCTTGCGTGCCGTTGCACGTGTTTGTGACTAATCAGAGTTTTCTACAGGAGGTGTGCAATGCCTAGTTCAGCGGATGTGGTGCGCGAAGCATGTCAGGTCATCTGGTCCGAGGGGGCGGTGGACCGCGTGCCGGAGTTTTATGCGGAAGATTTTCGCGCAGATTATCCCATGGCGGATTGGGGCACGGGCCTGGCCGGTGTCGCAGCGCTGGCGGCCAGCGTGCGCAAGGATCTGCCGGGCTATACGGAACACATTGAGGAACTGGTTGAGGCTGGTGAAGAGGTTGTAGTGCGTCTGCGCATTACGGGGACGAATCCGCGCACGGGGGATGAAGTCAGTTTTCGCGATATGACGATGTTGACTGTCCGCAACGGCAAGATCTGTTTTCAGCGTGGATTGACTGACTACCTTTCCTTGTTTAAGCAGATGGGCGTTACGCAGATTCCAGACGGTTGAAGCCGTTTAAGTTGCTACGTTGTCAAAATACGACAGCTGGTACTGGTGGGTGGTGGTTGCTACTTGGAGTTGCACGTCCAATGCGTGGACTCCGCGCATGGTAAGCAGCTCGTTATCGCAGAAATTGCCAAGGGTCAATGTGTCTTCGTTGGTGGTAAGCGCAAACACGTTGTACTGGCCCGCAACTTCTGCCACGAAGGGTGCTTCTTCCAAGTGGGTAAGTTTGTCGAGCACCTCTCGCGTATAGTTGGAGAGCGTGGCAATGCGGATCAGGGCAACGGTTCCCAGGGACACCGCGGCTGGATCGACCACCACCTGAAATTGAATCTGACCGCTGCGCAATAGTTTGTTCACCCTCTGTCTGATTGCTCCTTCGGTTAAGCCAAGCTGACGGGCTACTTCCCGATAACTTTGCCGCCCGTCCCTCATGAATGCGTGGATTACCGCATCATCTTTTGGATTAGCGCTGGCCGGCGGTAGACTTGGCGTGCTCAAGTCGCCGTATTTGGATTCGTACTTATGAATGTGCAAACAAGGTGATACTTCTACTGTGGAAACCCCGTCGATCGCACGAATTGCGTTTGAAAGCTGCAGGGCATCCGCCAGACTTCTGGTTCTCGCCGTGACGAAGATATCTGGGTTGCCGATACCCTGCGTTACGCCAAACACGCCTTCGAGCGCTGCGATACGGGAGCTGACTTTCTGCACTGTGCTCCCCGAAGTGTTGACGAACATTAGGTGTATTGTGTCGATACCGTCCGAGAATATGTGTTTTTGCACCACAACCCGCATGACATTGCGTTCGGCCATCAATTTGATGCGTTGCGAAACGGTAGTTTCAGCGAGGTCCAATTGCTCGGCAACTTCCTTGTTCGTCATCCGGGGACTTGGTCGGAGTGCACTGATGATATTCAGATCAGTCTGATCGGCGGATTGCTCCATGTCGCGGGTGTCTGTTGTCTCAGAAATGCTCAAGAACCCAAGGGGATGTTCGGATCATATTCCGCTCAATGCCGGCTCATTTCCGGATCACTGCCGAGTCATCGTGGCGCGAGGGAGTCGGCCGCGCTGCGAGCGCACGATATCCCCGAAGACACCGCGTTGTAGCCAGGCCCTTGCGACGCGCGCAAGGTTAGCCGGTTTGCGTGACCAGGCGTCCATGTTGGTGAAGCCATTGTAGCCTGTCCAGATTTCCCTAAAAAGTGCGGGTTCCAGCAGCATCGCATCCTCCACGAGGAACCTTAAATATTGTTGTATCCGCTGCTTGAGATTGGCGCGCTGGAGATTCACAGCGCACGCAAAATCACGTTCAGAAGCGCGATCGATGTTGCGCATAGTCAGCCAGTCTGCGCGGAAACGTTCTTCCAGCGACTGTTCGTAACGAATCGCCCGGATCTGAGGTGTCAGATCTGCCGCGAGCAGCTCTGCCAGGTCATGCGCAGCCAAGGTCGACCAGGTGCAACCTCGTCCATACTTGGGATTGCTGCGCAAACCGCTGTCGCCAACAAAAAAGTAATTTAAAATTTGTGGTTCTCCGTCGACCACGGTCTTCCGCCAGAAGCTATCCATCTGACCAAAGCCAAAGACTTTACTGACGGGCTCGCAGCGTGCAGCGTCCACCCATTGGGCGACCGACTGTATGCGTTCACATATCAGCTGAAAGTGATCGGGATCCTTGATTGTAGCAACCAACGCTGTGTCTTCGCGATACACCTGTAGGGTCACCGTAAGGTAGCCGTTGTCTGCGGGAAAGGCGCCAGAAGTAAAGTCGGCAAATTGTGCACCTGGCAGACCGAGAAACTTCGGGTATTCCTGGCCGTTTTTTAGACGGTAATGCCGGGTGAAGTACCAGACACCTGAGTCACGCTGGTCTGCCGCAAGATTGACTCCGTGCTCCGTCAGCATCTGCGCCAATGCTCCGGAGCGGCCTGAGGCGTCGATGACAACATCTGCGGTCAGAAACTCATCACCACCTGCACCTTGAACGTGTACACCGGATACCGCGGCCGGTTGCTGTTTGTTGAACCCAATGTCCGTGACTTTTGCATGGCTGTTAAAGGTAACGTCTGAGAGACAGTTTACGTATTCGCGAACCACCAGTTCAAAAGCAGGTCGTCGG